>JAADHY010000731.1 GCA_013151585.1 Planctomycetota bacterium | reverse complement strand
ACCGGACGCTAGCGCGTTCCGCTCACGCTTCACGCTGCGCACCGAAGGCTGATGCCTACCGCTCACTGTCAGCTTCCGATCAGTGCCCCCTCACCCGGCTCGCTACGCGAGCCACCGTCTCCCGCACGCGGGAGAGGGGACCGGTCCACTGCGGCCGGATTCGAAATCACAAAGTGCGTCGTGCGCCCTGCCCTGTTGTGGCGTAGGCGTCCCGCCCGCGAGCAGCAGCCGAGACGGCTGCGCCACAATCAACTTCAACCCCAACTTTTCGCTGTGACGCAGCACAAGAGGCGTCCGCCCATCACGCCAGCGGAATGTCCGCCGTTTGCTTCAGGATGAACAGCGAAAGCAGCTCGACGCTCCGCACCAGCTCATCGACGTCAAGGCATTCGCTGTCGCTGTGAGCGTCCTGCAGGCGGCCGGCGCCGGTCGTCAGCACAGTCAGGTCGGGGTATTCCTTGGCGAAGAGCCGCGCATCGCACGAGACGGTCCAACCGCAGATGGGCTCGTCTTTCCAAATGCCGCACCGTTTGGCCGCCAGGATCGCATCGCGTAGAGCCGGGGAATCAGGATCGCCATCGAAGGCATCGTTGTGGAGTTTGTCGTAGGAGCCGACGACAAGCTGCTCGGCCGACAGGTCCGCCCGCCCCACTCGCACCAGATAGTGACCGGCTCCGCGTCGGGCCGCTTCGAGCATCCGTCGCATGATCTCTTCGATGCCGTGCGTCGGAACGAAGCCCTGCCCCCCTTCCAGAACAAGCACGTCCGGGTTAGCTCGATCAAGCAGGTTGACGTTAATGGAGCTATCGGCCGTTCGTTCAATCCGCTCGCGCGAGCGCACCAGGTTGCGGATCATCCAGGCCGCCTTGGTGATGGCGTCGTCGTTTTCGAGGATCGAGCCCATGTGGCCGGTCGAGCCATGAACGTGCACGACCAGGCGTTCTCCGTCTACCGCGAGGTCGTAGTGCCGCTCAACCTTCGGCCGGCCGGTCGCCGGGTCGGTTTGCTGAGTCTTGTCTCCGTACAGTCCCACGTACTCCCGGACCGCGAAATCGATCACGTCCTGAACCAACTTCTGGACGGCCTCCTTCGGAGGTGAGGCGAATCGCACTTCGAAACTGACCGCTCCGCAAATGCGGCTGGGATGTTCGCCGTACCGATCCAAGATGCCTTGGCAGGTCTGCACGGGGCGCTGAGGGAACAGGCGGTGCCGGCTTTCGGCTCGGATCGCTCGGCCTTCGTTTTCGAGTTCCTCGATCAGGAAGGCAGCCGTTCAGACCGTGTTCGGCCGCGCGGACCTCGAACTTGTACCAGACCGCTCCGCGGTTGGCCGGATAGATGCGGTTCTCGCAACATTCCAGGACCAACAGTGTGTCGTAACGTTTGCGGAGCTTGCGGTCCAAAGCGAGTGAAAGCGAACCGTTGCCGCCGGTTTCCTCTTCGACGACGATCATGGCTGTCAGCGGCACGCGCGGAGTCCGACCTTCGTCGGCCAGAGTTTCTGCCACGGCTCGCAGCGCACCGATCATGGCCACAACGTTACCCTTGTCGTCGCAGGTCCCCCGTCCGAACACGACGCCGTTTTCCACTCGTGGCGGAAAAAACGGCGCGACGACATCGATGTGAGCATTCAGTGCCAAGCCGCCTTCCGAGACTTCGGCCCCATCGACCTCGCGGACGCCGTCGACAAGGTACAGCAGATTTCCCCGTTCAGCGTAGGTTTCTTCCGGCGAAAGCCCACCGGGCCGCTCGGGCGTCTTGGTGAAATGCAACTTGGAAAAGGCCGGGTGACGGGCGATGGCCGGATCAATTGGCCGGCGCTGGCAGCGGGCGTCTCGAAACGGGAGACGCTTCAGTTCCCGTTCCAGAATGTCGAAGACCGCTGCCTCCGCATCGCGCATCCGGGCCACCTCCGGAGACGGCGTGGTGTCGATGCGGCAAATCTCGACGAGCAGTTCGACCAACCATTTGCGGAATTCGTCTTTTCGGATCCGCTGAAGGGCTCTTTCGATCATGGAAAACAAGCCTTGATAAACCCGTCGGAATCAAACATTCGTCCGCGCAGAAGCTCATCGCGGCGCGGTTGCGTCAAACGATAGCAGATTCCGGAAGAAAACGGAGCGGAACCGGCAGCGAGAGCTCCGCTACTGCGTCGGCTCCACGCCCAGCGTTTTCAGCCGCCTCGCGACGTCCTCTCCGTGCGACTTCGCCCTGACCTTCTTGTCAATGAACAGAATTTTTCCGTCTTTGCCGATGTAGAACGTCCAGCGCATCGGGTAGCGACGCTTTTCATTCACGACGCCGTAAGCTTCGGCCACTTTTCGTCCCGGATCGCTGAGGATCGGGTAGTCGAGTTTCAAAGACTCGGCAAACCGACGGTTGGTTTCCGGCGTGTCGCAACTGGCAGCGAAGTAAGCAACGTTGAAGCCGCGCAGTTTCCGGCCGCTCTCACGGAGCGACTTGCATTGGAGCGTTCAGCCGCCGGTAAAAGCTTTCGGAAACCAAGCCAGAACGACGACTTTCTTGCCCAGATAGTCGGTCAGCTTGTACGTCTTCCCGTCGCTGCCCGGAAGTTGGAACGCCGGAGCTTTATCGCCGACCTTCAACTCGTCCGCGTGGAGGTGCGAAGTGCTGGCGAATGCCCATGTCAGAAGCGCACACGTCGTGGAAACAATCAATCGGTTTCGCATGGCGAAGGCCCTTTTCTGGAGGTGGAGAAATCGTGGGCGAAAAAATGAGTGGGTAAGCAAGTCCCGGAGTGTAATTTTGGAACTGGGGCCGCCGCTTCCGAGGACGGATTCGGAACAGCAAGGAAGGGCAACCCGAAAAGACTTGCGCTCACAGCCCGCAGAGTTTGTCCGCGGCGGGCCCATTATGCCGGAGCAGCGGGCTGCTCGCAACCGAAGTGAGCCGACGGAACCGGTGGGCACGCTGCGGCTGCAGGGACGCCGCACGCCGCCTGGGCGAGCGTTTTGGCGCCCGTCGGACGGCTGGCGGACCGAACCCGCAGAATCCGCACAGACGGTGCGTTTGTCTCAAGACCGCCGCTTAGTGAAAAAGCGATCCGGTCTCGACAGACCTCGAAGACAAGCAGGTTCTACAGTACCCACAGAGGCGAAATCGAGGCCATCCAAACGGGGCGCTGAAC
>JAADHY010000223.1 GCA_013151585.1 Planctomycetota bacterium | reverse complement strand
AGGAGCGAGGCAGAGGCAGAAACGAATCGGCTCTCAGCTCTTGGCTCTCCGCTCTCCGCTGAGGCACCCGACCCGGTGCTGCTCGAAATTTTCAACAACCTGTTCGCGTCGATTGCCGAGCAGATGGGAATGACTCTGCAGAAGACGTCCTTTTCGACGAACGTCAAAGAACGTCTGGATTTCAGTTGTGCTATTTTTGACCCGCAGGGCGATTTGGTGGTCAACGCGCCGCACATCCCGGTCCACCTGGGGGCGATGAGCGAAACGGTGAAGAGGATCATAGCCGACAATCCCGACATGAAGCCGGGCGATGTCTACGTCACCAACGATCCGTACCGTGGGGGATCCCACCTGCCCGACGTCACGGTTGTTACTCCGGTGCACCATCCCGATAGCGGCGAGCTACTGTTCTTCACGGCCAGCCGCGCTCACCATGCCGAAATCGGCGGGATCGCCCCGGGCAGCATGCCGCCGTTCTCCAAGAACCTGGCGGAAGAAGGCGTCCTCATCCGCAACTTCAAGTTGGTCGATGGAAGCATCGCCCGTGAGGAGGAACTGCGGCGGATTTTGCTCTCGGGCCCCTACCCCACCCGCGCCGTTCGAGACAACCTGGCCGACATTGCCGCCCAAGTGGCGGCCAACAACAGCGGCGTACGGCAACTCAACGAACTGGTGCAGCGTTATACGTTGCCCGTCGTGCAAGCTTACATGAAGCACATCCAGCGTGCGGCGTCCGAAAAGATGCGGATGGCCCTGGCCGCTCTGCCCGACGGACAATACCGGTTCACCGATCATTTGGACGATGGCTCTCCCATCTGCGTAACGATCACGATTCGCGGCTCGCAGGCGAAGGTGGACTTCACGGGAACCGGTCCCGTCGTGCCCGACAACTTGAACGCGAACCGAGCCATCGTGACGGCGGCCGTGCTTTACGTTTTCCGTTGCTTGATCAACGAAGACATCCCGCTCAATAGCGGCGTGCTGGAGCCGGTCGAGATCGTGTTGCCCGAATGTTTGTTGAACCCGCCGGAGCGGGCCGATCCGTCTGAATGTGCGGCCGTTGTCGGGGGCAACGTCGAAACATCCCAGCGAGTGGTGGACGTGCTCTTGGGAGCGATCGGCGCGGCCGCAGCCAGCCAGGGAACCATGAACAACCTGAGCTTTGGCGATGCCACGTTCGGCTACTACGAAACCATCTGCGGCGGCGCGGGAGCGACCCCGGACGCCGACGGCGCCGACGCCGTGCACACGCACATGACGAACACGCGACTGACGGACGTCGAGGTGATCGAGCGGCGGTATCCCGTCCTCGTGCGCGAGTTCTCGATTCGCCGCGGCTCCGGCGGCCGCGGCGTTCGACGCGGCGGCGACGGAGTCGTGCGGCGAATCGAATTCCTGAAGCCGCTCAAAGTCTCGATTCTCTCGCAACGCCGAGGCCCGTATCCACCGTTCGGACTGGCTGGCGGACAGCCGGGTCAGCTCGGCCGGAATCGGCTGCGTCGAGCCGGCAGCAAGCGTGAAGAAGTACTCGGGGGACGAGTGGAACTGGACGTTCAGTCCGGCGATGTGCTCACGGTCGAAACGCCGGGCGGCGGCGGATACGGCCTGTCGACTGATTGACCGACTCGCTGACTCTGGCCGACGTGGCGCAGAGGTGGCTTCGCCGCCGCGTTCACCTTACCCAGACCGCTTGAGCAGCAGCGGTCTGGAAAAAGCGGCTGCCTGCGGCTTCGTCCTCGGTGAAGCAGAAAAGATCAACCGGCAACCCGACCGTTTCGAAATAGGGTTGAAATCGGGCGGGACGGTCCAACGGACGCTCGTCGCTCTGGCTCAGGACGATCAGGACGTCCACATCGCTCCCGGGAACGGCTCGGCCGGTAGCCACAGAGCCGAAGATGCCCACGCGGACGACGTCCGGACATTCCGCAAGCACGCGCCCGGCCGCCTCCTTAGCTCGTTCCAAAGCTAGCTTACGGTCCAGCCAGAAGATCGTCACAGAACCGTAGGATTTCTTCCGCAGCACGGATCGCATCGTCTGCGTCGCCCTCGGAGAAGTAGTCTTTTGGCGTCCCTGCGCTCCAACCATTCGGGTAACGGGCTGGGATGTAGAACCGGTCGAGCAGACGGGCGGCATCCAATAGCCCCGGTTCATCACGCCCCAGATCATCGAGCAAGGCCTGCAACAGCTCCCGGCATGAGTGCCCCCAGGCGTCCCCACCGTGATGCTGGCAGGCGGCTTTGATCGCCTTTTCGGCTGCTTGCTGCGCAGCAAAAGCCGCCCATTCGTAGTAGCGTCCTTGCCGCTGCCACCGAGCGACTTCGAGGTCGCGTTTGGCCTGCTCCATCCAATCGGCGCTTCGATCCATTGCCGAGCCTCCGGCGGGATGTCGGGTTGGCCTCTGTGTGCTCCGCTTAGCTCGCTGCGGCGACCGCGCGGCGAATCGCTTGCAGGTTTTCCTCTGGCACGGCCTCCGGATCGTACGTGCAACCGGGCGAGATCATGATGGGTCGCTCGCCGGCCTGCTGCAAAGCATCCGCCACCTCTCGAGCACAATCCTCGGGCGTTCCGCTCACCATCGTCCCCAGATTGTCCAGTCCGGCGCAGATGGCCGGACGCACATGGCCGACGACATCGGCGATTGACGGCCCGGCGTACCGGTCCGCCCAATTCAGCACCTGGACGGGGTACTCGGCGAATCGATCGAACCGGCGAGCCTTTCCGCAGATGTGAAGCAAATTGAACCGTCCGGTCTGCGCGCCCGCCAGCACGGTCAAATCTCCCGGCTTCACCCACCGGTCATACAGCTCCGGGCCGCTGTCTTCGTCGCCGACCCAGTCGTCGCGGACCGACAAAAAGATGCCGTCCGCTCCAGCCGACACGCACTGGCGCACGAAGTTCGCCGTGGATTCGGCGATCACAGCCAACGCCCGCTCCAGGCGCTCGGGGCACTCGCGGGCGAATCGAGCCATCGCCGCGTCACGCGGATCCTCCCCCCGCTCCAACGTCGGCGGCCCGTGGCGGCCGGTGTCGGGGATGGTCATCTGGCGCAACGTGCTCCACGGATTGAAGACCGTCGTAGCCATCAGCAGCTCGCCGTCGAGCCGCTTCGCCAGCTCGCCGATCAGCTCCAATTGCCGGCCGAAGCTGTCTTCGTCCCCATTGAGCACTTGGAGCCGATCGAGGTCTTCCGGCTCGTCGATGACTCCGTCCGGTGTGGCTGTGCGCGGATAGCGGTTGTCGTCCATGATCTTCAAGAAGTCCAGATCATAAGTCTCGACGTGCCGCAAATGCGCATCGACCGCGCCGGGTCCGGCCACCGCGTCCGGTCCGAAGTGATACCAGCAGGAAAACGGCGGCCGATCCGGGTGCCGCCCCTCAATCACAGCAGTGACTCGTTCGATCTTGTTCATAGCGCGGCCACTGTAAGACACCGAGCCCCTGTCGTCAAGCAGCAGTCACAGAGACCGGCGCAGGCGTCTCGCTGTCCCGGCACGACACCGTCGATGAATCCCCGAAGGTTGCAACCGACCGGCCGAGACCACTCGGCGCCCGCTCCGCCGTCTTGGCCAACAAGAGTGGCGCATCGCATCCGGAGAGCCTTCTCCGGAACGTCTCCCTGCTAAATCGACCGAATCTCCTGCTTCATGAAAATCAAGTAGGCCGCAGCGAAACATATCGATGTCAGGGCAACGATGGTGATCAGGTAGGGAGCAACGATCAGCACCGACTGGGGCAGGTCCAACGGGTTGTTGAACCGAGCTCGCGAGATCGTTTCCATCGGCCCGACCAGCAGCAACGTTTTTGTCGTTTTCCGGTAGGGGTCCATGATCGTCGTGGCCGCGTCGGTGTAGAGATGGACCGGCGAGCATCGGCTAATGATCTCGACCACCCGCTGATGCTTCATGACTTGATCCACGTCTTCGCTCGCGTGAATCGGAGCAACCACGTCCGCGATGATGTTGGTCGCGAAGGACACGAAAAAGGCGACGACGATCCAAAACGCGATCGACGCCAGCGCCGAGGTGCCGATGGACCGAAACAGGATCGAAAACAGCAGCGCCAGCCCCAACCAGAAGCCGATGTAAATGATGCTCAGCACCACGTAAAGCAGCAGTCGGGCCAACTGCTCGGGAGTCGGCACCACGCCGATGACCACCATCCCCAGCCCGGAGATCAACAGAACGATGCTGACCACCATCATCGTGATCACGACCAGGCCGGCCAGGAACTTTCCGTTGATGATGGCGTCCCGGTGGACCGGTTGCGACAGAAGCATCGACATGGTGCCGTCGTTCTTTTCGCGGTTGATCGCATCGAAGCCCATGATGATCCCGATCAGCGGCCCGAAGAATGCGATGAACTGCACCAACGAGAAGAAGTGGCCGCTCGTGGTGAACAGCATCAGGAACAGGTGCGGGTCTTTGGCGCCGCTTTCAATCGCCGACCGGATGTTCAAGCTCACCGTGTTCGTGATCAGGAGCGAAACGCAAACGACCAGGCAAAATAGAATCAGGAACCGGGTCGAGTTCAGATGGTCGGCCAGCTCCTTGCGCAGAATCACGCCCATCTCATTCCTCCCGGAAATACCGCATGTAAATCTCTTCCAGGCTCAGCCGCTTGCCCTCCTCTGACTTCAGCCCTTCCCGAGACAGTTCTTCGATCGTGCCTTGAGCGACCAGATGGCCTTCGTTCATGATCCCCACTCGGTCGCACACCTCTTGCACTTGGTGCAGATGATGAGAACACAGCAGCACGGTCGTGCCCTGCTCCTTGCTCAGCGACCGAATCAACTGCAGAACTTCCGCCATCCCTTTCGGGTCCAGGCCGAGCGTCGGTTCATCCAGGATCATCATCTCCGGTTTCTTCACCAGGAGCTCGGCCAGGCCGAGACGCTGCCGCATGCCGCGGGAGTAGGCTCCGACCAGCTTGTCGCCTTCGTCCGCGAGGCCCACCCGCTCCAGCGCCGAACTGATCCGCTCCTCGGCTTCGTCCTCCGGCAGGCCGTTCAGGCGTGCGACGTACCGCAAGTTCTCCCGACCGGTCAGGTCGCGGTAGTAGCCGACGTTTTCGGGCAAGCACCCAACCCGGCGTTTGACGTCCAACGGCCGTCGGGTCGGGTTGAACCCCAGAACGGCCACATGCCCGTAGGTCGGCTCGGTCAAGCCGAGCAACATCAAGATGGTCGTCGTCTTGCCGGCCCCGTTTGGGCCCAAGAAGCCGAAGATTTCGCCCCGGAAGACCCGGAGGTTCAGGCGGCTCACGGCGGTGAACCGCCCGTAGCGTTTTGTCAGGTTTTCCGTTTCGATGACGCTTTCGGTGGTTGCCATCCCCGCCGCCCTCCTTATCGTCGTCCGAGGACCCGGAACATCACGCTCAGAAGCACGATCACCCCGACGATGATGCCAACGCCGACCCACGCCCACGTCGTCGACGCCTTCACGGTGACGCGTAGTTCCAGGTCATCCTCGGCCTTCTCGCCGTTCACGTTGATCGCGACCGAATAGTCCCCGACAATCGCGTCGGCGTTCGGCGTGATCTTGACCTCGACCTGCTCCATGTCGCCGGGCTTGATCAAGTCGATCGTCTCCGGCTCGAACTCGACCTTCCAGTTCTCCGGCTTGAACGAGTCGAAGGTGATGTTCGTCTGCGGCGCCGTGCCTCGGTTGATGACGTACATCGAAATCGTCGCTTCTTGTCCGCCGCGAGCCGTCAACGACAGGACGTCGTTCAGCGTCCGGCACCGGATCCGGTAGGTTCCCGTCAGCTCGACCGTAAGTTCCCGGCTGGCTTCAAACTCCTCTTTCGAAAGCTTGGCGAAAACTTTGATCGTGTACTTCCCAACTTCGGCTCCCGGAGGCGGCTTGACTTCCACATCCACCGAGCGGCTCAGGTTCGAGTCCACCTTCAGCGATCCGATGTACTTGTCCTCGTAGGACGGCTTGAAGGCCACTTCCCAGCCCCGCGGGGCCTCGGCACGCAAGGAGGCCATGTCTTCCTTGTCTGTGTTGTTGTGAATGTCAATCGAGAATCGGAAATCACTGTCGTTCGAGCCACGCAAATTGGGGTACGAGCAGGTGATTTCGACTGGGTCTTCTTCCTCCTCTTCCTCTTCTTCCGCCTTGCCGATCGTGAGCGTCGCTTCGGCCGTATCCGTCAACTTGCCGTCTTCCGTCGTCGCTTTCACAACGAATTTGTACTCGCCAGGCGCGAGTTTCACGCTTTTCTTCTCCTCCGTTTCCTCGCCCTCTTTGCTGCCTTTCTTCTTGGATTTGACGCTCAAGGTCAGCGTCTTCTTCTCACCCGACGCCACGAACACCCCGCCGATCACATCGCCGTACTGCTCAATCTTGGCGACGCACCCTTCCGGGCACTTCACCAGTTCCAGCAAAATGGTCTCATCCTTCCGCCCGTTGTTCTTGACGATCAGGTCCAGACTTATGCTGGACGAGGGCTCTTTTTCCATCCGGGGGAACTCGAAGGCGACGACGATTTCCCGTTCCGGCTTCGTCTCCTTCGACGGCTCGGCCGCCCGCGACGCGGGTAAAGGCCACGAGGCCAGAGCGAACAAAACGGTGGTCCAAGCAAGCATTCGTGTGATCGCATGCATGGTTCTGTTGCTCCTTAACCTTCGAAGTCCAGCGGTAAATTGCGAAGCGGAAACACAGCAAGGCGACCCGTCTCGCCCGTCTCACCTTTCGGCGAAGTCGCGTCGCTGTTGCCGCGCGACTGTCGGCTGCCGTTGAAAACCAAGCTGTTTCCCGAGCCACTTACGACCGGAGCGTCTTCCCCGGATGGCAAGCAGCCCGGCAGAATGTCCGGTCGCGAGCGAACACGCGGTTAGCCTCCGCTCGGATCGCTCAACCAATCACTCGCGAATGGCCAACGCGAGGCACTCAGCAGTCCGCAGCGCGGCAGTCCAGGCTCGACAGGCAGAACGTCTGAACCGTGAACCGACCTTTGAAACAATCCGGGACAGCCGTGCCGACTCGGTCGGCCCATCATCCGATCTGGTCCGTAAGCGATGGTGGTGGCATCTTCTTTCGTGGCACGAAAAATTCGTGATCCGGAAAAAAGATTGCAATGGGTACCCAGAGCCCGTTGGAAGGATCGGTCGAAGGATTGTGTCAGGATGGCCCTCTTCGTTCGGTGGAGTCCGCTAGTCAGCGTGCGGACCGGCACACCGTTTCCGATCGCCCCAGGCTCTCTGGCTCTCTCTGCACACCGATTCGAAACTATCCCGTGCCCCGCTGGGGGAGTCCAAAAAATTCAACACGAAAACGCAACCGCTTTCAAGTCCGCCGCCCCGTCGAGCGGCCGTCTTCTCGCATTTACCGAACATTACGTTCGCTGGTGCAATGGTGTTGGCGCTTGCTTGGAAGAGTAGAAACAGCAGGCGGGCGGTGGGACCGGCAACCGGCTCCGCGATGAGTTCGGCTCGGGATGACCTCACCGGCTCATTCCGTTCCCTTCGCTCGAGGCAAGCGGACTGCTTCTCTCGCAGCAGGCCAAAACACATCATAACCCGTTGCTTTATACAACCTTGTGGCACACCAGCCACCACAAAAGGCAGCGATTCTCCTGGGCGAGTTCGTCGCCACGATCGCCGTGATTTGAGTCGGGATTCTCGCCAAAGCCTGGACAGTTGAGCTTGCTCCCCGGCCCCGCGTCGGACTGACCAAAAGCCTCGAAAAGCCCGCGTCCTTGCTTGCTCGATCCGTACCAACACAGCCAACCGAGGGTGTTTCGCGACGGCCGACCCGAGCACGGCAGGCAACTGAAACCGTTTTAAACGCGGAGCGACGGGGGTTGACCTCAGTCGGGCCCAATGTGCCCCGGGGCCTGAACGGCGCGGCTGCGCGAGTTCCCACGAAAACGACGGTGGGCGGCCGAACTTTGCCAGATTCCGCTACAATTCTGTGCTACGATTTGTGATAACCGTTCACGGGATGCAGAATCCCCCACCGATTGGCAGCAAGGGAGCGTCGCAGCGGCGGAAGCTGCCAAGTCTTGTCGAGCTTGTCCCGACTGTTCTCCGGCGTGCCGATGGTCGCGGGATGGGCCACACGGGACTGCGTCACCGATGCTGGCAGCATCAGCCACGGGGCGGCGCGGCGTTTTTGGCCCGCGAACGGTCATGGTTAATGAGTAGTACAGGTTCGGGGCCTCTTTGACGACTAGAGCGGCCTGCGGTCGATAAAATCCTTCCGATCGATAAAGGCGATGAAGGTGTTGAAACCGTTCCGCCTCTTGCGGGCCCCCGCCAAGGGGAAGGCGAACTTCCGGTTGCTCCTTGCACCCTTTTGTAGGCTTGTTCCGTGAAGATCTTGTTCAATTGCAGTTGCGCGGCAGGCAGCCGCTGCGAGCGGCGTGACGGTGTCCCGACGAAACAAGAGCGCCGACGCCCCGCCCTGCTTCAATCGTCGGACGCCCAACGTCCGCCGGGGCCCGCAAGGCCCCGCCCGAGCTGGGTCATCCCGGCGTTACGGCTTGGCGAAAACTTTGCGATCCGATTGGGAGGCGTAAGTCGTGCCGCGGGACGAATAATGCGCGCCGTCGCGGCTCCCCTCGGCGTAACAGTTGCAGTGGGCTTTTCTTTCGTCTTGTTGGCTCGCGCCGATGTCCTGAAATACGTCGACGAGGAAAAGCAGTCTGTCGAAGTGGAAGGACGCGTCGTCGGATCGGGACGGCACCTCCTGCTCATCCAACTCGATGACGGACAGATTCGTCTGGTTCCCGACGTGGCCGTCACGCAGCACGAGAAAGGTCCGGGGCCGGAGCCGATCGACTGCGCCAGCATGTTGGAACGACTCCAAGACGAATTTGGTGGGGAGACGTTTCGGGGCTATGCGGACCCGCCGTTTGTCATCGGGTTGGTTTTGGCGGCGCCGCTTCCTTCCGGATCGGAACCGCGAGTCGCAGCCAGCCTGAAACGAGCGGCTCGTTTCCTAAGGAACGTGCAGAGTGTGTTTGGGCGATTCGCGAAATCCCTCCGACTTCCTTTGACCGAGCCGCAGTTTCCGATGGTGCTGCTGATCTTCGAAACGGGGGACCGGTTCTGCGATTACACGAAACGCACCACACGAGGCCAAGGGCTTTCCGCGGCTCACATGGCCGGGTTCTATTCGATCACGACCAACCGCCTGGCCATTCGCCTGAGTGAGTGCGTGACTTTCGATACCCCACTGCATGAAGCGATCCATCAGCAGGTCTATAACAGAGGCATTTTCCAGCGCGTCGCACCGATTCCCGCGTGGTTCAATGAAGGACTGGCCACGGGGTTCGAGGGGAACGGGGAAAAGATTACGACCTCGCCGGCCCGAATCAACGTGCGTCAGGCGCGCCGCGCTTTGGAAGGAGCCTCCTTCACCTGGAAAGACCTCCTCAGCAACGACGATCTGTTTCGTGATCAGCAGACAGCGGCCGATGCTTACGCTCAAGCTTGGGGCCTACATTGGCTATTGGCGACTCGATATCGGCGCCGATACGCCAAATACGTTCGGTTGCTTTCCGCCAAGAAGCCGCTGCAGGAAGATACGCCCGAACAGCGACTGTCGGACTTCGAGGGGGCGATCGGTCTGACGGTAGAAGAGCTGCAGGCCGAATTCCGTCGCGCTTTGGCTGCCGGACTGAGGCGGCAGCGAGTCCGAACGCAGAGCCGGAACGAGCCGGGCGTTTTGCTGGTCCAGTCCGATTTGGCCAAGGTCCGCATGATCGGCGTCGCGCGGGATGGCATCGTGCAAGCCCAGGGGCAACTGCGGAATCTTTCGACAATTCGGCCGATGTCGTTCTACGTCATGGCGATCACCGATGCAGGGACTTACGCCGAGTGGTACGTCTCCTCGCTCGACGTGAACCGAGTCGCGCCGCTGCCGGCGAAGCCGGCCGCGCAAAGGTTGCCTGGCGCTCTCGGCGGAGCCGCCAGCACGTTTCAAATCCGCGTCTGGTCGGCCATTCCCGGCAGCGAGACCGATCGTGGTTGGAGACGAGGCCAACGGCCGTCGCTCCAACCAGCGAAGCCCGAATCCGAATAGCTCGGGCAGCGACCGACCGGACCGAGGCGGCCGTTGGCAGAAATTGGCACGGACAAGAATCGGCATGGGCGGAAACGTTCTGCGCCGTCTCGACGCTGTCGCTCTGCTCTCGCGGACCAGCCCGGTGGCCGCCCTGTCTCGCTTCTGAAACGGACACGCATGCGGTATGCTAATCGCACCGTTGGGGTCGACTGGGATTGACGTCCTGCTGGTAGGATTCCCTTTTGTGGACAGACAGCTATGAAACTCTCCCTTTCCGTACGCATCGCCGAGGCACCGTGCAAAACCAAACTCAACATTCCCTTCGGCGACTTTGTGCAACTGGCGGCCGAGCTGGGCTATCACGCAATCTGCATGCGAGCTAGCGCGGGTGGTGTGCAGACGCCGCTGGAGGAACTTCGAAGGATGCGCGAGCAGGTCGAGTCGGCCGGACTGTGCGTTTCGATGGTTACGGCCGACTTTGACGTGCCGCTGAACAACGACGCTGGCCCGAACAGCCTGCGGAACATCGGTCCGACTTTGGACGTGGCCGAGGCGCTTGGCTGCGACTTGGTCCGCGTGTGCTTGAAAACGGACGACGACATCCCCGTGGCTCGCGAAGCCGCCGACTATGCCGCCCAGCGCGGCATCCGGCTCGCCCACCAGTGCCACACTACCACGCTCTTTGAGACGATCGATCGATCGTTGGAGGTCCTGGAAGAAATCGGCCGGCCGAATTTCGGCCTCATTTACGAGCCGGCTAACTTGATGTTGTGCGATCAGCCGTACGGAATTGAAGCGCTCCAACGGTTCAAGCCATACCTGATGAACGTTTACGTGCAGAATCTGGTGATCGATCCGGACGCACCGGTCGAGTGGGAGACATGGTGCCGCGGCACGTTGCACTTCCGGCTGATTCCGATCTGGGAACAAGGCGGTGTCGACTTTGAACAAGTATTCGACGGTCTGAAGGCAATTGATTACGACGGCTATGTCACCGTCCATCAAGCCTTCGCCGAGCTGATGGGACCGCGCGAGGCCGCCACCGAAAGCGCCCGTTTCTTGCGCAGCTTCGGATGCTTCGAGGAGCCGGCGTCCGCATGAAAGCGATCGTGGTTTCATTCGATCGGCTGAACGCATCGCTGTTGGGCTGCTACGGGAACCAGGAGCTTCCCACGCCGCATTGGGATCGCTTAGCCTCCGAATCCGTCGTCTTTGACCAGCATTTCGGTGAGAACTTCGATCCCAACGCACAGACGCATGCTTGGTGGACCGGCTGCTACGTCTTTCCTCGCTCCGCACAAAGCCAAACGCGGCTGCAGTGCGTCATCCGGCTTCTGCGAGAAGTCGGGGTGAAGACGTGTTTGGTCCGGCAGCGGACGTCCCGAATCGCTGCCCTCGGCGCAAAAGACTTTCAGATCCTCGACGAGTTGGGCAGCGAGCAAGACGTTTTCCCCGGGGCGGTGTCGAACGCCCACCAAACAGACCTCGAGTCTGTTGTCGAACGAGCCGTTCGGCGGTGGCGGGAGCTGGTATCCGACGGGCCCGAGCATGCACTGCTGTGGATCGCGTTCTCCGGTCTGCCGGCTCCCCGGCAGCCCGAGCTGACCGGCCGCGAGCAGCCGGAAGAAGCGGTTGCCGCGTCGTTGGATGCCGAGGTGTTGCATCAAGCCGTGTGCAACACCGATTGGGTCATCGGCCGGCTTCGCGAGGAGCTGTTGGACTCGGTCGACGCCGACGCACCGGTCTTGTGGGTCCTCACGGCGGCGGC
>JAADHY010000129.1 GCA_013151585.1 Planctomycetota bacterium | reverse complement strand
GGCCATCTCAGTGAGGAGTTCCGACGCGATGCGAAACGATCCTGAAGTCCAACGCGCCTGCGAAATGTATCAGCTTGGCTTGCCACGCAGCCCGGTGGCGGGGCGGTCTGGCGAGCTGTTGGGCTCGAGCACCGGCAGCTCGCTCGAATTCCAAGAGTACCGGGAGTACCTTCCCGGCGATGACATCCGGCACCTGGACTGGGCCGCCTATGCTCGCTCGGACCAGCTCATGGTTCGGCTGTACCGCGAAGAAGTCAGCCCGCGTGTCGAAATCCTGTTGGACACCAGCCGGTCGATGGCAACCGGCCGTCTCAAACAGAAAGTGGCCCGACAACTGGCCACTTTGTTCGCTTTACTGGCCGGAGCGTTGGGGAGCCGGGCGTCAGTGTTTGTCGTGGGGGATGAGCGCCCGGCTCGCGCACTCCCAGACAACGAGCCGGACTCACTGACGGACATTCCATTCGAGGCCAAAGCCACGCTGGCCGATCTGCTCGCCGACGGCAGCCTCGCCTTGCGACGGCGGTCGGTCCGGATCGTGATCAGCGATTTGCTGTTTCCGCATTCGCCAGAGAGCGTTTCGCGTCGGCTGGCGGATGGGGCGAGCACTTTGTGGGTCCTCCAGCTTCTGACGGCGTGGGAGTCGGCCCCGACGCCGGAAGGCGCCCGCCATTTGGTGGACGTCGAGACGGGCGAATCCGCGGACCTGCTGATCAACGAGGCTACGATCGCCGTCTACAAACAGCGACTCCGTCGGCTCCAGGACGAGTGGTCGCGACACTGTCGCCGGCTCCACGCCACCTTCGTCACGCTGGTCGCCGACCACGGCCTGGATGCCCTCTGCCGCGGCCCCCTGGGGCAAGCAGGCGTGCTGGTGGCAGGGTAGGGCAGAAGGTAGAAGGTAGAAGACAGGAGACAGGAGACAGCCGAGGTGAGACAACCCAGGGACCGACGACGATGAAGCGAAATGTGGCACGCAGATTCCAAGATCTCGTTGTTTGGCAGAAGGCCCACGCAATGGTCTTGCTACTCTATCGCATCACGGCGAGCTTCCCGAAAACGGAGCTTTATGGGTTGACATCTCAAATGCGCCGTGCGGCAATATCCATACCAGCGAACATCGCGGAAGGATTCAAGAAGCGCGGACGACGGGACAAGCTCCGGTTTCTGAACATTGCTCAGGGATCGCTAGAAGAAGTGCGCTACTACCTGATCCTAGCTCGTGATCTGGGCTATGGGGAGTATGAGGACGAATTCGCCGTGGTCGACGAGGTAAGTCGTTTGTTGGAGGCTTACATGCGGGGTATTCGGCGTGCCGGAAACATGGACCTCGAAGGACTGGAAGAAGAATAACGGATTTGAGTTACAGCGTCTCGTGGTGCGACAGCCCGAGTCGCTGCGTGCGGACGCTCCTGACTCCTGACTCCTGACTCCTAACTCCTGGTTGCTTCTGACCCATGTTCTTCGCCAACCCTTGGGGGCTGCTGGGCCTGTTGGCCCTGCCCGTTATCGTGGTGATTCATCTTTACCACCAGCGGTTTCGACCGCTGGCGGTGGCGGGGCTGCATTTGTGGGTCGCGGAAGCTCGGCTGGAAGCGCCGGGCCGGCGGCGGCAGCGTCTGCCGATCACGGCGTCGTTGATCTTGGAGTTGGTGGCCGCAGCTTTGTTGTCGCTGCTGCTGGCCGACCCGCGGATTGGCCAAGCCGGTCAACGGGCGCACCTGGTCGTTATTCTTGATAATTCGGCGTCGATGAGCGCGGTGGATAGCCGCCGTGGACGATCGCTGCGTGAGTTGGCGGTCGAGGAATTGGAGCGGCGCGTGCAGGGACTGGGACGCCACCCGGCCGTGACCATTCTCCTCACCGGCCGTCGCCCTGTTTCTGCTCGCTGGTCCGGCCGTCTCGTGGTCGCAGGCCCGCGAGGCGCTCGAACAATGGAGCCCCACATTGCCGCGTCACGACTTTGAACCCGCTTGGGACCTGGGCGCTCAGTTGACCGAGCTGGCCGGCCGCTTGGTGTTCTTCACGGATCAGATGCCCGAGCCAGACGTTCCGATCCCCGCCCGGATGGAGATCGTTGCCATCGGTCGCCCCATGTCCAACGTAGCCTTCACCGCCGCTCGTTGGACGGTCGATCCTGGCACGCAGCGAGGTCGGCTGTATCTCCGGGTTCGCCATTTCGGCTCGGGCGCCGTCTCGGCGACCATCTCCGGAACCGCGCGGGGCCAGCAAGTGTTTGCCAAACGATTGTCCTTGCCAGCCGACCGTGACGTGCCGCTGGAAGCGGAACTAGCGGGTGGCATCGGCCAGATGACGATTCGGGTGGTTGCATCGGGCGACAGCCTCGCGGTCGATGACGTTCTGACGCTGATCGAGCCGAAAGTCCGGCTCGTGACCGTGGTCAACCGCTTGCCGGCCGACTCGATCGCTCGTTACGCGGTCAAGCGCGTTTTGCAGGCCCTTCCCGACGTTCAGCCGGGCGAGCTCAAAGACGCCGATCTGCTGATCGAGGGGGCTGATCAAGGCCCGCCCGACCGCATCGGTCTTTGGTGGCTGGGCGTGGGGCCGATCGATCCGTCCGACGCGGCCCGCAAGCAGGCCAAAAACGTGATCGGCCCGTACTTGCTGGAAAAAAGGCATCCGTTGCTGGAAGGCGTGACGCTGGGCGGCGTGGTTTGGGGCGGCGTGCAGCCGGTTCCCTGGCAGGCCACGCCACTGATCAGTGTTGGCGGGATTCCGTTGCTGGCCAGACTGAGCGGGACGGCCTCGGTCGCGTACCTGCTGAACATCGACCTGAGACAATCCAACCTGGCCGACAGCCCCGACTGGCCGATTCTGTTGAGCAACTTGATCGATCAGCGGCGGCAAAACTTGCCCGGTCTGGCGGCTCGCTGGAACTATCGGCTGAACGAGCCGATCCGGTTTCGGCTGTTCGAACTGGGAGCGGCGGGCGGGGCAGGGCGGTCCGAGACCGATGGGAGCCGGCGCGAGCTGACCCTAGCGCACGGGGACCGCCGCCGACCGGTGGCGCGGTCGGCCATTGTTGAGCTGCCGCCGCTGGATGCACCGGGCCTCTACACAATCCAGGATGGCGACCACGTGATCGACCGGTTCGCCGTCAACTTTTTCGACGTGCGCGAATCGGACCTGCGAAAACTTGGCCGCGGACACCGATCGCCCCCCTCCGGCCCGGAAATCGAGACCGTGGCTGCCAATGAAGCCGTAAACCCGGCTATCATAGCGGGCATCGTGTTGACCCTTCTGGCCGCGCTGGCAGATTGGCACATCGTGAAGCGGAAAAGGCTGCCGGCATGATCCAGTTCGAACGTCCGGAGCTACTGTTGCTGGCGATTCCCGTGTGGCTGGCCTACCGGCAGTGGGGCCGGCAGGGGGGGGCCACCGGTCTGATCCGAGTGCTTGTGCTCGCGTTGTTGGTTGCGGCACTAAGCGGTCCGCGGGCGAATCTGTCGGGTCGGGGCGTGGATGTGATCGCCGTCGTGGACCGTTCGCGCTCGATGCCGGCGGGCGCGGACGAGCGTCTGCGCGAACTGATCCGCCATCTGGAACGCAGTCGTTCCGACGGCGACCGGCTCGGCATCGTCACCTTCGGCGGAACAGCT
>JAADHY010000362.1 GCA_013151585.1 Planctomycetota bacterium | reverse complement strand
TATTGCCGCACTTGTCGGGCCAGTTGCAGCACCTCGCGATCCTGAAGCTCTTTCTCGCGCAGTTGAATCATCGAAACGCCGGCATCGAGCGCCTCGCGCACCACGCGCTCGAGCCCCAGCCGGCACAGACTCGATGTCGCCAGCAAGCAAATGGGGCATTCGGCCAGCGTCTCGCGGCTCTGTTGCGTCCCCAGCACGGCCTTTTCCAGCGTATAGACGCGGTAGCGGATTTGCTCCAATCGTTCAGGAAGCTTCAATATGGCTGCGGGCGAGACATTCTCGGCCGCCGCAGAAAGGTCTCGCGCTCGCTTCGAGCATTCTTCCAGCGTGCGCAGACCTTCTTGCAGACGTTTAAAATTCGAGCGGACAATGTCGGCGACTGACGCGCGTTCGGATTCCGATGGGGTGGTCACGGTCGTGCCGACGTCGGCTTCGGTGTCGCGTGCGGCAAGCAGCTCGTTGGCGGGGATGACCTGCAGTGCGTCGGTCAATTCGTGCCGCAAGGCCTTCAGCTCGGCCGTCAGATGAGCATCATTCAGAGTGAAGCGGACAAAGTCCTCAATCACCCGCAAACCCTCGCGGGCGCGATTGGCGGCCGCATCGAGCATGCGCAGCACGTCGGCTCGTTCCAAGCGTTGTGCGTCCGGCCTTTTCAGTTCGACGTCGACAGACAACGGAGCGCCAACCGTCTGCTCGCCTTCGGACAAGAAGTCGGGCAACGTGGTGTCCGTCAGCCCGCAAGTGCGCAAGAAGTCGCGAGCCGCGCCGTCGACGTTGACCAGTCCCCAAAGCAAGTGCTCGGTGTGCCGCCGGTCGACCGCGGCGCGCGGACCTTTGAGCGACTTCCAGCACACGCGCCAGCTCAGCGGATAGCGGCGGTGTGGTCGTTCCCCGTGGCATCTGGGGCACGGCTTCGACGTGATCGGCCGTCTGTTTCGGGGCGGTTGCGGTCTCGCCCGACCGGCTGCCTGACGAGTGCCACTGTGCGACCTGATCGGGACCGATCCGATGCTGCCGCAAGATGTCGGCCGCCAAGGACTCATCCAGGACCAAGGCCCAAAGCAAATGATAAGGTTGCACTTCGGTGGCTCCGGCCGTGGCCGCCAACCGAGCCGACCGTTCCAACGCCCGTCGGGCCCCCTCTGTGTAGTGTTGATCCATATCTTGCCTCAGCCTCTGAAGAGGACTAGAATTGCGAGCGGATTCGGCAGACCAGGCGGAATGTATCGATTTTTAAAGCTGCCGACGAATCGAGCGAGTTAATGTAATCGGCGAAAACGCCAGGGTCACAAGTCTCAGTTTAGCCCGGTTTTCGATATTTCACATCCGTCCGTGCCCGTGTGAAGTATTGTTTTGACGCGCGGGGCTACACTACGGACACACAGGAGAGCATCGGATGTACGAACGATTCACCGATCGAGCCCGGAAGGTCATGCAATTGGCCAACCAGGAGGCTCAGCGTTTTAACCATGAGTATATCGGCACAGAGCACATCCTGCTGGGATTGGTCAAGGAGGGATCCGGGGTTGCTGCCAACGTGCTGAAAAACCTGGATGTCGACCTCCGAAAAATTCGGCTTGAGGTCGAAAAAATTGTTCAGTCCGGGCCGGACATGGTCACCATGGGCAAGCTGCCCCAGACCCCGCGGGCCAAGAAGGTGATCGAGTACGCCATGGAAGAGGCTCGAAACCTGAACCACAACTACGTGGGCACGGAGCATCTGCTGCTGGGGCTGTTGCGGGAGCAGGAAGGCGTCGCCGCCCAGGTTTTGATGAATCTGGGGCTCAAACTGGAAGACGTCCGCGAGGAAGTCCTCAACCTGCTCGGCCACGGTCTGGAAGGCTCGGAGGTCGGTGGTCGTACGTCCCCATCGGGCAAGCCCGGCAAGAGCAAGACGCCCGCGCTGGACAGCTTTGGCCGCGACCTGACGGAACTGGCTCGCGAAGGCAAGCTGGACCCGGTCATCGGACGCGAACGCGAGATCGAGCGCGTGATGCAGATTCTCAGCCGCCGGCAGAAGAACAACCCGGTGCTGCTGGGGGAAGCCGGTGTGGGCAAGACCGCGATCGTCGAGGGGCTGGCTCAGATGATCGTTGCCGGCACTGTGCCCGAACTGCTTCGAAATAAGCGAATCGTGGTGCTAGACCTCGCCATGATGGTGGCCGGGACTAAATACCGCGGGCAGTTCGAAGAGCGGATCAAGGCCGTGATGAACGAGGTCCGACGGGCCAAGGACACGATCCTGTTCATCGACGAGCTGCACACACTGGTCGGAGCGGGCGGCGCAGAAGGCGCCATCGATGCCTCGAACGTCCTGAAACCCGCTCTCAGCCGCGGCGAGCTGCAGTGCATCGGAGCGACCACGCTCGACGAGTACCGTAAGTACATCGAGAAGGACGGCGCGCTGGAGCGGCGTTTTCAGACGGTTATCGTCGATCCGCCGACTCCGGAAGAGACGGTAGCGATTTTGAAAGGGCTGCGAGACCGGTACGAATCTCACCATCGGGTTCAGATTACCGATGACGCGCTGGAGAAGGCCGTCGAGCTGTCGTCTCGATACATCACCGGCCGGTGCTTGCCCGACAAAGCGATCGACGTGATCGACGAGGCCGGCGCTCGCGTGCGACTGAAGTCCATGGTGCGTCCGCCGGATTTGCAGGAGCTGGAAGAAGAGATTGAGCGACTGAACAAGGCCAAGGAAGAGGCGGTCGCGAATCAGGACTTCGAGAAGGCCGCGGCTTTGCGCGATCAGGCCGATAAGATCAAGAAGAAGAAAGACCAGCTCACGAAAGAGTGGCGAGAAAAGTCGAAGGAAGCGGATGGGGTCGTGGATGCCGAAGTCGTCGCCGAAGTCGTCGCGAAGATGACGGGCATCCCGCTCACGCGCCTCTCGAGCGAAGAAGCGGTGCGCTTGTTGCAGATGGAAGAAGAGCTGCACAAGCGCGTCATCAGTCAGGACGAAGCGATCCGTCAGGTCGCGAAAGCCGTTCGCCGCAGCCGCAGCGGCTTGAAGGACCCGCGGCGGCCGGCTGGTGTGTTCCTCTTCTCCGGGCCGACTGGTGTTGGAAAAACGCTGCTTGCCAAAACACTGGCCGAGTTCCTGTTCGGAGACGAGGACGCGCTGGTGCAGATCGACATGAGCGAGTACATGGAGAAGCACAACGTCAGCCGTCTGATCGGGGCGCCGCCGGGCTATGTCGGTTACGAAGAGGGCGGTCAGTTGACGGAGCGGATTCGCCGCCGACCTTATTCCGTCGTGCTGCTGGACGAGATCGAAAAGGCCCATCCCGACGTCTTCAACATGTTGTTGCAGATCATGGAGGAAGGCCATCTGACCGACAGCTTCGGCCGTAAGGTCGACTTCAAGAATACGATCCTCATCATGACGACGAACGTCGGCGCTCAGACGATTGCTCACGGCGCCGATTTCGGCTTCGCGAAGAAGGATGAGGACACCAGCTACGAGAACATGAAGCGGAACTTGATGCAGGAGATCGAGCGCGAGTTCCGTCCCGAATTCCTCGGCCGATTGGACGAAGTCGTCGTGTTCCGCAAGCTAAATGAAGAGGATCTGAAGAAGATCGTCGACATCGAGCTGACCAAGGTCCGCGAGCGGCTGGCTGAACGCGGCTTGAAGCTGGAACTGACCGACGAGGCCAAGAGCTTCATCATCGCCAAGGGGCACGAGGGCGACAGTCTGGACTACGGAGCCCGGCCGCTGCGGCGATCCGTCGAGCGGTTCATTGAGGATCCGCTGTCAGAGGAGCTGTTGCGAGGCGCCTTCGAAGGCCAGAACCTGATCCGCGTGCAGGTGAAGGAAGTCGGCGATCAGAAACAGCTCGATTTCATCGGCATGAAAGTGGAAGACGAAGAAGAACTGGCCACGGTCGGCGCCGGAAGCGGCGAGTCAGGGGAATCGGCGGACGAAAGTTAGAGACGCCATTCTTTCACCCATTGCCGTTTCTCCATTGGAAAAAGCCGATGGATTGGAGCTGCGATCGGAGACGCTCCCTATCGGGGGCAGCCAATCGCGGGTGCGGCAACCGGCAAGGGCCGACGTCCACGCCGAGCATCGCCAAGACGGCTTTTAGCGCCGGTAGCATCGGCCACTGCTCTAAAACACGGACCATCCCCACGGCCCGGGATTGCCAAGCGCGGGCCGTGGGGATGTCTTTCGCTTCGAAGGCCTCGATCACGCGGCGATACAGTGGCATGGCCAGATTGTACGTGCTACCCACGAAGCCGGTCGCTCCGGTCGCCAATGCGGCCAGCATCATTTCGTCGGTTCCCCAGAGGATGTCGTAGCGGCGATGTTGTAGCTCGATGCACGCTTGAAACTCCGGAAGCGTCGTCGCTGTATACTTCATACCCACCAGATTGGGAATACGCTGGGAACCTCGTTCGAGAAAAGCCGCCATACTCAGCGGCACACCAGTCAAAGAGGGAATGTGGTAGTAATAGAAGGGTAGTTCGGGCGCTCCTGCCGCCACCTCGGCCATGCAATCGACCAGCACATCGACCGAGTTGATCTTAAAGTAGGACGGGCACGTTGCGGAGACAGCCGTCGCACCAATCTGCTGCGCGTGAGCGGCCAGTTCTCGCGCCTCCGCCAGACTGTTATGCCCCACCTGAACGAGGACCGGGCCGCGACCGGCCACCGCGTCGACAAATGCCTCCGCCACCTGCCGTCGCTCAGCCGACGTCAACGAAACGCCCTCTCCCGTGCTCCCGCACACGTAGAAGCCATTGACTCCGTCTTCGATCAAACGGTCGACAACCTCGCGAATCTTTCCCAGCCTGAGCTTCCCCTGTTCATCCATCGGCGTGACCGCCGCAGCGATCACGCCTCGGACACGAAACTGCATCGTTGTCGTCCCTTTCTCGATATTGAATTTCCGAGTTCCTGTTTGAAGGGTGGCCGCCACTCAGCCTGTACTGCGGTCGCCGGCAACATTTTGCCGACTGCTTCGCGACAATTGGCCTTTCAAGTAGCGCCCGCCTGACCCACTCTCGTCCGCTGCCACACGGACCCTGGTCACGAATTCGGCGCCCATTAGCTGCGGAACATTCCGTTCGCATTGCGTACGCACCACGCGAAGTTTCTGTGGTGGCAAGGCGGACGTTTCGCCTTTGCGGCAGCACGGGCAGCCCAATGGGAGCTTCGCCTACCGAATATCGGGTCCGATCGGTGACCGGGGCTGTCCCCACCGCGGTCTCCGTTGGCCCGGACATTTGAGCTGCCGATGATCGGCAAATCGGTTCGAGAACGCAAGGGTGCGCAAGTCACTCCAACGCACATGGAGGCGGTATTTCGGCACGGCCGGTTTCGCGATCACAAGCTTGGCCCAAGAGACTGCCAGAAAAGGCTGCCAGTCGTTGAAGAAATGACGCGGCCTGCCTCCTCGCTCGCTTCGCACGTCGAAATGCTCCCGCCATCGCTTGAGTGACCGAAATGGAAAAACCGGTGCAGTGAGGGCGCTCGCCCTGCGCCGTCCGTCGTCCTTCTCAACGTCTACAGTCTCTTCGGAGTCAGACGGGACGATCCCAGCGAATGAAAGACGGAGCAGGGATGGTCTGAACCGATTTGGCCCCTATGCCGAAACTGGAAAGGAAAGGTTCCGGCCGCGTCGCGTCACAAAAAGCCCCTTTTCTGGACAGCCGCAGACGGCCACACGGTTCCACGCGGAAGGCGATTCTAGCCGACCTCTCTCAGTCTTGTCAGAATCCGCGGGTGGCGGGTTTAGCGGCCGGTTTGGTCGTCGGGACTTCCGACGAGACCATCAGCGTATGCAGCGAATATTCGATCGCGCGGCTCAAACGAACCTGCGGCGCGACGTCCTGGGGGACAAGGTACATCAGGATCACGTGGATGTCTTGCGCCTGATGCCGGAAGAGGGAAAGGTCATACTTAACGCCTCGGATGGTGACTTCGAAGGTAATTGTGTCGAAGAGCTTGCTAGGAACGTAGCTGCCTGGCTTGGGAATCCGTTCCTCTGTCCACTGCCAGTCGTAATCGGCCGTCGGAGGAGAAACACCGACAAGGGGGGCCAGTCGCCGTCCGAAATCCACGTCGAAGGAAAGCGGGTCGACATCGGGGTCGTTTTCCTTTTGCAGCCACAGAAAATGATTGCTGCACAGATAGAGGTACGCAGGAAGGTCGCGAGTTCCACTTTCCGTGTCCACAGGCACGGTCGCTCTCCAGGCAGCCAACAAGCCCGGCAATTCGAGATTCAAAAACCGCGGCTGCCGTGGGTCGGACCCGGGCGGGACTGGCTGAGGGTGTCCTTGGGCGTCTGTGGCCCCGGATGGCGGCGGAATCAACTCAAACTGCTTCGGGACTCGCAACTCGATACCAAACTCGGTCCAAGGGGCGGGTGTCAGGGCTTGATTGACATTCTGCAGATACTCGAAGTACTTCCGCGTCTCTTCCAGCCGTCGCTCGTAAGTCTCTGCTCCACAACCGACGAACGCCCCACCAAAAGCCAAAACACTGACCAGGAAGCCAAACCAAGAAAAAAGAAGACTGGCTCCGCGTAGAAGGCCGAATCGCTCAATCTGATTCATCGAAAGAACCTTCGCCACGACGAAAAGGAATGGTCTGGATTGTGCCACCGAGCACTTTCCGGGGCCGACTTCGTGCTTGCATAATCCGGCTTGCGGTCAGAAGGGCCGCGCGGCCACTCAGGGACCATCCGGGAGAGGGCAACACATGGGCATTGTCGGCGCGAAAGGCCGTTTGCGTCAAGCGCGACAGACGAAAACGTCCGGCTTTTTGAAGTGAAGCGGGTTAGATCGTGGTTGCGCGCGGTGATCGGGTTGCGAGCGCAAAGCTGAGTTTGTTAGTGTGATATGGAAACAGCCGGCCGTACTGTGTTGTAGCCGTTCCCAGGTTGAACAGCACCGTGGCCGTTTCCGCTTGTCTCGGTGAGGCCGGATCGCGGCTGGTGGTGCGGCCGCGGTGGGACCGGGAAGCCTCCAACGCTCCGACAAGAGCTGGCAGCTTCTGTCGGGGCCTTATGACTCCCGTTGCCGATCGGTAACGGGATCTACCGTCCCGTGAACGGTTACACTGTTTTTTCCCCAGGAACTCGAGAGCCCCCAACCTAGCGGGCTGACTTCTCTGCCGCAAGCTTAAGGACGCGCCCCGTGTCCGCCGGCCTCAAGGCCGAGCCCTTGACCGAAAGGTCGCAGTATAGTCGCAAATAACAAGAAACTATTTCGAGACCGGTTGATCGGAACGTGACAGAAAGGCGAAACTCCCGCTGAGCTTGTAACATTGCAGGTCACCTTCCTTCGGCACGGCTCGGTCGGAACCTCGCCCTTCCGGTCTTGAGATAGTTTCGTAGGGCGTCTGTTCAAAACACTCCAGCAAGAAGCCTCTCCAATCGCGATGCCCGACGAACTCGTTTTCCCGATGGGGCAGTATCAAGCCCGCATCCCGTCCGATCGATGGTTTTCCGACAATCATCTGTGGCTCAAGCGGATCGACGACGCCTATCGCGTCGGCTTCACGGCCTACTCGGTTCGGCTGTTGCAAGATGTTTATTTCCTGGAATGGACGGTCGAAGCAGGCAGCCCGGTCGAGCGTCGTCAGGAGATCGGTGAAATTGAAAGCTCGAAAGCTCTCTCGACGTTGTATGCCCCTGCGGCGGGCCGCATCGTACGTTTCAATGACGAACTGCTGGAGGACCCGTCGCTGATCAACGCTGACAACTACGGCCGGGGCTGGCTGTTCGAATTGAGGACAGAGGAGTCGTTCCTTACGGCGCTGGAATACGTGGAACTGTTGAAATCGATTTGGCCCGAAACGCAGCGGCTCATCAAGGGCCAGCTCACGTGAATGTGCAGCGAGGTGGTGCATGGCGTCTCAGAAGTTAACGGTGGTGATTTCCCAGTGTCGCGGCAAGCATCCCGCGCGGCGGCAACTCGAAGCCGATTTGGTTGCTGCGTGGATGGCCGATCCGCGACTGGAGGTTTCCCTGATACCGCATCTTTATGATATGACATCCGACCACAGTGGGATGATGTTTTTGCGGTCGGTCCGCAACGACTTGGTGATCCTGGCGTGGCTGTACCCTCGAGCGACCAGGTGGATTCTGGATCGTAACGGCGTCAAAGGAACGGCGGGACGCACGGAGCTGGTTGTCGGAGAAGAGCCGATGGAGGCGCTGTCGGACGAGGAGTCGCCGCACGGCATCGGAGCCCTGGATCCGATCGACCGCCGAATCTACTGCCTGCGGCTGGATGAAACGGTTGGTGCGGAGCGCTATCTCGACGAAGTCGCGCGGATTGCCCAGGAAGTGGCCTTGCGCACCTCGCCCTCTGGCCCCTCGTCGTTGCCGATTGCCGAGCGCTCCGGTGCTGTCGACCGCAATGCTGTCAATGGCCCGATCGAGTGCGTGGGGAGCGTCAGTGTCTCCGGCGAAGATCAACCGGTCCGCCTGCGCTGGTACCCGGTGATCGACTACGACCGCTGTACCAATTGCATGGAATGCATCGATTTCTGCTTATTCGGCGTCTATGGCATCGATCAGCACGGACGGATTATTGTCGAACTTCCAGACAACTGCAAAAGGGGATGTCCCGCATGCAGCCGTGTATGTCCGGAAAACGCGATTCTCTTTCCGGCCCACAAGACGCCGGCGATCGCTGGAGCCGCCGGGGAATTGGCTGGGCTGAGAATCGATCTGTCCGAATTGTTCGGTGGCGCGACTGCACTGCAACGCGCCGTCCAAGAACGTGACGCCGCCCTTCGGCAGACCGGGCGACCGCCCGTGGCCGACAGACCAACCGTCCCGCGACGCCCAACCGTTCCCGACGCACGCTCACTCGATGCGAACTCGGGCGGCGCACGCGCACAGGAAGAGCCGTCACGAGACTCAGAGCCACAAGACGAACTCGATGAGCTGATCGACAGCTTGGATGGGCTGGAACTGTAGTCGATCGCCTCGACTGACCCCGTTAACTAGCCAGAATTGCGATGTCCGATCGCTGTTGTCTTGATCGACTGGAACGCGGCTTCCTCCAGGTCCGCGATGCCTTGTTGCAAGCCAGGACTGCCGACGGTCACTGGACCGGCCAGCTTTCCACGTCGGCCTTATCGACGGCGACCGCTGTCATGGCTTTTCACGTCGTTCTTCGGTCATCTGGCTGCTCGCCGGTGCCGTCGGGACTCTCGCCGGAAAGGCTGTCGCGGTTGATCGACGGCGGCCTTCGGTGGCTCGCAAATCATCAAAACAAGGATGGCGGTTGGGGCGACACGCCGCAAAGTTTCAGCAACATTTCCACGACCATGCTGGCTTTCGCCGTTTTGGCGGCGGCCGGTCGAGGCTCGTACAACGAGGCCTGCCGGAAGGCCGAACGATACATCGATCAGGCAGGAGGCGTGGCCGCGATCATTCGTCGTTACGGCAAAGACCGCACCTTTTCCGCTCCTATCTTAACGCACTGTGCTTTAGCGGGGCTTGTAGATTGGGACCAAGTTGTGCCGCTCCCGTTTGAGCTGGCTCGTCTTCCTCATCGATTCTACAAAACGGTTCGGCTGCCTGTCGTGAGCTACGCTTTGCCGGCTCTGATCGCCATCGGACAGGTGCGCTATTTTCACCGCAAGCCACGGAACCCGGTTGTTCGGCTGGTGCGACAATGGTCCATCGAAGCGACTTTGGAACGGCTCCAGCGGATTCAGCCCAGCAGTGGTGGATTCCTGGAAGCCGCGCCGCTGACGAGCTTCGTGACGATGAGCCTGGCGGCGATGGGACGAGCCGATCATCCGGTGGTCCGCAGAGGCCTGGAGTTCCTCTGTCGGTCTGTCCGCTCCGATGGCAGTTGGCCCATCGACACGAACCTGGCCACGTGGGTAACGACTTTATCCATCAATGCTTTGGGCGACCAACTGCCGGTCGCCGGTCGCCCGGCACTGCGCGATTGGTTGCTGCGGCAACAATACCGCCAAGTGCATCCATATACGAACGCTGCGCCGGGCGGCTGGGCTTGGACGGACCTTCCCGGTGGCGTGCCGGACGCGGACGACACACCCGGAGCGATTTTGGCTCTGCTGCATTTGTCATCGGGGTTGAGTCGTGACGATCCAAATCGGGCCGCAATTGACGAAGCGACGGGGGCGGGTGTCCGGTGGCTCCTGCGGCTACAGAACCGAGACGGCGGCTGGCCCACCTTTTGTCGCGGCTGGGGGGCTCTTCCGTTCGACCGCAGTGCTCCGGACATTACAGCCCATGTTTTGCGGGCTTTGAGCGCTTGGAGGCGGCATGCGATAGCAGGAGGCCGCAGCGGAAACCGTCGAAACCGGCAGCCAGCCGACCGGAAGTCCCTCCGACGGGTCGAACGAGCCGTGCGGGATGGGTTTGCTTACTTGGCGGCCTGCCAGCGGGGCGACGGAGCTTGGATACCACTTTGGTTCGGCAACCAACACGCTCCGGACGAGGAGAATCCGACTTACGGCACGGCGCGCGTATTGGCCGCGTACCGCGACGTCGGCCGTTTGAAAGATGAGTCGGCGCAACGAGGCCTGCGGTGGTTGGCGGCGGCCCAGCGGACCGACGGGGGATGGGGCGGGGCGCCGGGGGTTCCGGCTTCGATCGAGGAGACGGCCTTGGCGACCGAGGCCCTGCTGGCGGAACCTGGCCAACAGTCGGCCGCTTGGGCCGGATTGAACTGGCTGCTTGACCGGATTGAAGCAGAACGCTATACGGAAACTGCTCCGATCGGTTTCTATTTTGCCAAATTATGGTATTCTGAGGCACTGTATCCTTTGATTTTCACAGTGGCTGCGCTTCGGCGGGCGCGAGCGAAGTTCGGGTTGCGCGAAGCGAGCCCCAGTCCCATTCGACAGCAGAACCGCTCCGATCGCGCGAGAACCGCGGACGCGGCGGTAGAGAATACTTCGAGGAGTACTTCGTGACGATCGCACCCCGCGAAGAGGATCCCGGGGCGACCGTGGTGCGGGACGCGACGCCTAGCCCCAGCGCGCCGTCCAATGTCCGCTCCGGAGAAGGCTCCGGTTCCCTGGCCGCTGCGGCCGCTGATTCCTCCTCGGTCGTCGCGGACCGAGCCAGCGCACCGTCACCGCGCCCCGACGCGCGGCCGTCTCCCCCGCACGTCACACACCGTTCGAACGGCGGCAACGCCAAGCCGCGTCGTCGCGGCACAAGCCATTTGAAGGACGTCCCGGAATCGCTCGAGGTGCGGCAGCAGATCAAAGCTGCGGCCATGCGGTTTGCCCGCAACCTCGACAAGTCCAAACCGTTCAACCGGAATTTGCTGGAACGGTGGGCGTCTGAGTTGCTCGGTCAGCTTGGGCTGCCGGAACGCTATCTCGGCTTCACGGCCGTCATGGTCAGCAACGCGTTCTGGCGGAAACAGTTCCTGGCCGTGCCGTTTGACCGGCGGATGTTGCTACTTCCTCATTGTTTGAAGCATGCGGAGGGCTGTCCGGCTGACTACGATCAGTTCGGACTGGACTGTGAAACCTGCGGCGCCTGTTCCATTGCCGATTACAAAGTGCGAGCCGAACAGCTCGGATATCGAGTGCTGGTCGCCGAAGGATCGCCAATCGTCCTGAAGATCATCGTCAGTGGATACGTGGACGGGATCCTGGGAGTTGCTTGCTTAAACGTCCTTGAAAAAGCGATTGACAAAGTGCTGCTGGCCGGCGTGCCATCGTACGCCATTCCTCTGCATTCCGGAAATTGCAAAAACACGTCTCTTGATGAAGGATGGGTTTGGGAAGTGTTGGACAAGTATGAGCCTTTACCGGAAACACGGACGACCAGTTACCTGCCGTTGATGCGCGCCGCCAGCAGCTTGTTCGACGAGCATTTCGAGCGGCTGCTGCCGCGAATCCGAACCCGAGAGGCTGCAAGAACAACACCACTCGTCGCAAAGACCGAGGAGATTGCTTACGACTGGCTCGCCCACGGGGGAAAGCGATTCCGCCCCTTTATCACGCTGGCGGCTTACGATGCTTTGACGGGATGCCGGGGGCTGCGGAGCGATCCGGCCGAGGCGCCGTTGCAGTACCCCGATGCAGTTTGCCGAGTCGCGATGGCTATCGAGGCCTTCCACAAGGCCTCGCTGGTCCACGATGATATCGAAGACGATGACCTGTATCGTTACGGACGCGAAACCCTCCACCGGCGTTACGGAATTGGAACGGCCATCAACGTCGGCGACTATTTGATCGGCCTGGGTTATCGTTTGGTCAACGAGGCTGGACGGGAATTGGGGCCCGAAGTCGCCTGCGACATCTTGGACCGCATGTCAACGGCCCACATCAAACTTTGTGACGGCCAAGGGGCGGAGATGGCCTGGCAAGCCAACCCCAATACCAACCTCTCGCCGATCGAAGCCCTGCAGATCTACGCTCTGAAGACAGCGCCCGCCTTTGAAGCCGCTCTGTATGCGGGGCTGCGCATGGCCGGATCGGCCCAGAGCAACGAAGAGCTGATCTCCGCTTTCTCTCGCCACCTCGGCGTGGGCTTCCAGATACTGAATGATCTGAAAGATTGGTACGGCGATGACAATAATAAACTCGTCGCCGGTCAAGACGCCGCAGCCCTGCGTCCCACCGTCCTGTTGGCGCTGGCAACGCAAAATGCCAATGACGCTCAGCGCCGCCAACTCGAAGAAGTCATCCACAGCACCGTGTCGGACGAAGCGCGCATTCTGCGCTTGCGAAGACTCTTCGTGGAATGCCGAGCGTTCGAGCAGGCGGAGGCTTTGGTTGACAAGTCTCGCCAGCGAGCAGAAACGCTCGCTGAGACAGCTCAGCCAGAAGAGCTCCGCCACTTATTGCGTTTCCTGGTCGACACGGTCCTCGCTCCCGAACACGACCGCCAACAGACCGCCGCGCAGCTCATGCTTCCTCTTCCTGTCGCCGAAACCGAGTAGTGCAGCGTATGGCCGTCACTGCGTGACTCAGTTGGCCAACCTTCGCTGCCGCTTGCGCCGCGCAGAACTCGCAAAGCGTGCTCGCGATTCGTTCCAATGTTGTTCCTTGCGCCTTTCGAACTCCGCTCGCGCGTCGCGCAGGACGACCTCGGGAGAGAGGAAACCGCCTGGGAGAATCCGCTTCCCTTCAGGAAACCGAGTTGATGTTTCATGAACCTTGAACGTTCGCTTGGGCCGGTCGCCGATCCATGCCGGCGCAGAAATGGGTTCTGGTCATGGGCCGTCCTGTTCATCATAATTCGCAGGCGGTCGCTGATCGTGATCACCGGCAGATACAGAGGAGGCGTCCCTGATGTGCACGCTGGACGGAACTTGGCCCAACGCGATTTGGTTTCAGCTCGCTGTCGCGCTCGTGCTGGCCGCCGTCCCAGCGGCCGGACGCGGTGATTCGCAGCATGCCGAGCCCCAGGACATCGTCTTTGGAAACCAACACGTGGTGTATCGGCTGGATGCTCGCGGCGCGAGCCTGAGCCTCGTAGGCAATGTCACAGGAAAGGAATACTGCGCTCAGCCGGCCCAGCGACCATTTGTCACGTTGAAGAAGGACGGAACATGGCATCGGCCCGGCTCCTGTGCACTTTCCGGCGATCGGCTGCTGTTTCGTTTCCCCAGCGCAAAGACAACCGTGGGGATCGCGGTCCAACAGAAACCGAACTATTTTGTCTTCGAAGTCGAGTCGGTCAGCGATCCGAATATCGAAGAGCTGCGGTTGGTTAACCTCGCTCCCGTGTGTTCGAAGTACGTGAGCGTCATGTCCGGCGTGGCCAGCGATGGCACTTTCGCCGTCTGTCTGCGTGCGCTGAACCTGCAGCTCCGCGGTCAGATCAGTCGAAGGCCGGCCGTACTCGCCTGCACCGCCTACCGCAAGTATGGCTTCGTTGGGGCCAAGTTCGCGCTGGTGGCGTGCGCAGCCGACCGATTGCGCGATGTGCTGAAGGAAGTCGTCAAGAACGAGGGGCTGCCCTACTCGCCGCTGGGAGGTCCTTGGGCCCTGGACGCGCCGGACAATCGCGGATCGTACGTGTTCGCCTTCGTGACCGAGAAAAACGTCGAGGCGTGGATCCGCCTGGCCAAGCGGGCCGGTTTCACTCATATCCATATGAACGGCTGGTATGAATCGCTGGGCCACTACAAGCCCCGAAGGACCGCCTTTCCGAACGGCGTTAAGGGACTGAAGCGAGCGGTCGAAAAGATTCATGCCGCGGGCCTCAAGGCGGGGATGCACACGCTAACCGGATGCATCCAGCCCCATGATCCCTGGGTGACTCCTGTGCCCGACCCGCGCCTGGCCACCGACGCGACCTTCACGCTGGCGGAATGCCTGGACGAGACATCGACGACCATTTTAACCACACGGCCTCCCGGCCGACTCGATACGGTCTGGGGATACGGTTCGCGTGGCAACGTGCTCCGCATTGGCCAAGAACTGGTTCAATACAGCGGACTGTCGAACAAGCCGCCTTATGGTTTCCTCCATTGCAAACGCGGTGCGTTGGGAACGCGGGCGCAGAGGCACGCCAGAGGAACGACCGTTGGGCATCTGTTCGTACGCTGGAACTGTTTCCATCCCGACGAGCGGTCGACGCTGGTCGACGAGATCGCCGAGGCGATCGCTTCCATTTACAATACCTGCGGCTTCGACATGATCTACATGGACGGTGTGACGGAAAGCGTCCACGGCGGTTGGCATGGCGCCGCCACGATCCGCCGCGCCATCTATCGGAAATTGGAACGCCCGGCGCTGGTCGAGGCAAGTTGCTGGGACTACCACTCCTGGCCTTTCCATTCGCGGCTCGGTGCCTGGGACCATCCGGTCTACGGCGTCAAACGGTTCATCGATCTCCACTGCCGGCTGTCGGAACCGGACATCGACGACCGTACGACCGAGCGGTTCCGACAGAGCACGTTGCTGCCGACGCAGTTGGGCTGGTGGGCGATCTTCGGCCCGACGCGCGAGCACCGCGGCGAGTTTCCCGATGAGATCGAGTATCTGTGCGTCAAGGCGCTGGCGCACGATTCGGCGCTGTCCTTTCAGAGGATCCAGGTCGACGCGCCGCCGAGAAACGCAAGACGTGACGAGTTCCTGAGTCTCATTTGCCGTTATGAACACCTCAGGCTCAGCGGCTCCGTGCCGGAATCGGTAAAGGCACGCTTGAGGGAACCGGGAGCGGAGTTCCGGCTGGTCGAATCGCCGGCCGGCCTCCCGCAGTTCGTTCCTGTGGAATACGTGTCGCACAAAGTCACAGACCGCGACGACGGCAGCCAGTGCTGGAGCGTGACCAACGGGTTCCATCCTCAGCCGCTGAAGCTCCGCATCGAAGCGCTCTATTCGGCCGCACCCTATGACAGCGCCGCCGGCGTCGTGCTGGCCGACTTCAGCAAGCCCGAGACGTTTGCCATCCGGAGCTCGGCGTCTCATGTCCGGCACGGGCTGGCTCGATCCGACCGGTCGTTTGCCGACGGGAGACTTGTGGGCCGTTTCTGGGCGGAAAACGCCGGCCAGACGCAGCGCGGTGCCTGGGCCCGGGTCGGAAAACGATTCTCGCCGGAAGCGGACATCGACCACTGCGGAGCGCTCGGCGTCTGGATCCACGGGGACGGCAAAGGGGAACTGCTGAATCTTCAGTTGACCAACGCGCGGCAGCGTAATCTCGTGTTCGATGAACACTACGTGAAAATCGACTTCACCGGTTGGCGTTATGTGGAGCTGTTGCTACGCGAACGGGACGCCGATCAGCACGGCCGGTATGTCTGGCCGTATGGGGGCCACTCGGCCGTGTACCGGCGGCCTCTGATACGACGTTACCTCAACGAGGTGAACCTGTACGTGAACAACGTGCCGCCGGGCGAACAGATAGTGTGCGACCTGAGTCCGCTCAAGGCGCTCCGCGCTGTGAAGGTAACGCTCCGCAACCCGGTCATCGAAATCGCCGGGCAGCGGATCCAATTTCCCGTGGAACTGAAAAGCGGCGACTACCTCGAATTCGAATCGCCGTCCGACTGCCGTCTTTACAATGAGCGAGGCGTTTTGAAGGCACAAGTGCATCCCGCAGGCCCGTGCCCAGTATTGCAGTCCGGCATCAACCAGTTCCGCTTCGCCTGTGACGGGCCCGAGCAATACCGCACGCGTGCAGAGATCACCGTCGTCACGTTGGGAAAGCCTTTTGCGGCGCAGCCTGGCGGCTGGCGTGAGTAGTGTGTCTTGTGCAACTTGATCGGGGGGAGTTTTCCCGGAGCGTTTCCCCTGGGACACGCAAAACGCACGCCGATTCCGTTCTCGCACGGTCTCGAATCCGTGCCGGCGTGACGCGAAGCGTTCGCGGTCATGAACCTCGCCGTCACGGGGCTGAGCGCGTCGGCTTGACAAAAAAGACATACTCATTGGTGCGCGGCGGTTCGTAGATGATGCTGTACTGGATCATCAACTCGTTCGGCTTGTCGGCGTCGTACTTGTTGATGATACAGTTATGGCTGTAGCCGTCCGGCGACTGCCGGTCGCCGCTGATGATCACTCCGCTTTTCCAGTGGATGCCGTCGTCGGATTGGTAGAGCACGAACCGGTGGCTTCCGTCGCCGCTGTGGCCCGATCGGCCGTGCAGATAGTACTTGCCGGCCAGATAAGCCAGCTCCGGGTCGCGGATCTTCTTGTCGAGCGGTGCCCTGCGTTGCGGTCCCCAACTGCGGCCGTCGTCGCGACTGATGCAGTAGTACAAGTGGCCCTCGTCCCGCGTCACATACGCTCCGGCCAGCAGGCTGCCGTCCTTCATCACGCACAGCGCCCCGTACCACGCGTTCCGTTGGAGCGGCAGGGCGCTGCGTCGTCGCCACGTCTTGCCGTCATCAACGCTCACATACAATTCGTGCGGCCCCCGCACCGAATCCAGTAGCACATAACAGACCGGACCGGCCACGGCCGCGGCGGCCGGATAGCCGAGCGCACCGTCGCCAAACGGCTCGGGATCGCTCCAGGTGGCACCGCAGTCTTTGCTGCGCACGACGTTGTTTCGCACGCGCCTGTCGCCGTCGAACTCCGTCAGGATCAACACGACCGTGCCTTTGTCCGTGACCAATCCTTCTTCGACCCACACGGGACGCTTGGGATTCTTCTTGTAAGCCGCCAGCGAATAGGGAAACGGATGGTGCTTGTCCCACGTCCGCCCCTTGTCTTTGCTGATCGCGTACTCAGTCCAACCGTCCACGTTGTGAGAGCTGGTGTTCGCGTAGAAGGCCACCAGCGTGCCGTCGGGATACTCCAGACAAACCGGCCCGCCGTGGGAACAGCGTTTGCGTCCATCCAGCGGCCGGCTGTAGTCGGCCACCACCGTGCCGAACACGTCGCCGCCCAGCTTCGTTGCCGGATCGTAGTCGTAAAGCACGGCTTCTTCGATCTTCGGGTGGTGCTCGTAATCCGGTGCAACGGTGATGCGGCAGCCGGCGCCCGTAACATCGATCGATGGAATGGCCAACCTCTGGACAACGCTTCCTGGTGCGTAACGAACCTTCCCGTTTTCGTAGTGGACCATCTTCGGGTCCGCCAGCAGCCAGCGCGTTCCGGAAGCGATCGGCTGGGTCTTGACCTTGCGGTATTGATCCATCACGACTTGCTCGACCACGCCGGACTTGCTGAAGAGAATGTTGTCCGACGCTTTGGAAATCGCGCCCGGGTTGGTGATCTGGATCTTTCCGCTGGCGACGACCACATTTTTCTCCACGCAATAGTCCGACGATTTCGGAAAGGACAGCACGAGATCGCCGTCCGCGACGAAGACATTGCCGCGGATGGTATTTCGCCGAGCCATGTGGTTTTGCACGGGCCGCGCCACGCGCACGCTCAAGTTGCCTTCGACCAGACAATCGACGGCCTGTTCGTCCAGGTAGTACGCCGATGCACCGTAGCCGCCCGTGTCGACGATATCGCGCACATAGTTGCCGCGAAGGATCATTCCCCGTCCCATGCTGATGTAGATACCGGCACCGTCGTGCAGCACTTGCATCGCCCGATAAATCAAGTTGTTCTCGATCCGATGTCCGTCCCCGCCGCAGATGATGGCCGAGTACGGCGTATCGTGGAGGGTGTTGTGCCGGATGGCACACGCCGGCCCGCCGCGTCCCGCTCCCCAAATCCCGATAGCGCTGGGGTAAATGCGTCCGACGTGATGGACGTAGTTGTTCCGGATCGTACATCCGCCGATGACTCGGATGCCGCAGGCCCCCGTGTCGTGGATCCGACAATTCTCGATGCAGCACGACGCGAGCTTCCAACCTCGCACCCCCTGGCCGGCCACGTTCACGATCTCCAGTTCCTTGAGCCGGCAGTTTTCGGCCTCGGTCAAGTGGACCGCGCCCGCAAACGCGCCGGCTCCGAAGCCGCCGGCCTTCAGCGGCGTGTTGGTCACGGCCAGCGTCAACCCGCGGATCGTGATGTCTCGAGCCGGCGAGCCAGCGTGGCCCGCAATGCGCACGATCGTTTCGACGGTCGGGGCCAACGCCTTGGCCTTGGTCATGTCCTGACCCGGCAGCGGCCAATAGACGACCTTGCCGGCCGTTCGATCCAGGTACCATTGTCCGGGCCGCGTCATTCCGCGGCGCACGTTCCACACCACGTATTTCTTTACGCCGAAAGCGCCCGGCGGGTGGCCGCAAGGGTTGGAGAACGTGAGGATGTGGTTTTCCGTGTCGTTGCGTTCCACCCCGACGACCGACTCGTCCCACATGTGGTAAACCGTCAGTTCGGCGTTGCGGACGTCGAGCCACGGCCCGAGGTCCTCGGGCCGGTATTTCAGCGTGGTCAGTTCCTCGCGGGTGGGTTTCCGCTTCCAACCGCCGCCGGTCGTGCTCATCCACGGCACGTTGAACGTGCTGAGGTGCGTGAAGGTTCCCTTTTCCGGCAGCCGGGCGCGCGGGGCCATGCGGCCGTCCACGACCAGCAGGCGAAAGTCCCACTTGCCGGATGCGACGTCCGGCAAATCCGCCGCCCAGAATCGATCCCCGTCGCGCCGCCATCCGGTGATGCGCCGGCCGCCGTAGAGAACGACCCGCGCACCGGCTGCCGC
>JAADHY010000173.1 GCA_013151585.1 Planctomycetota bacterium | reverse complement strand
CGTCATGCTTCCGAGTTAGTTTGGGCATTCGCCGGGCATGCGGCGAGCCGGTAAAGAGCGGCGTCGGCGTCGCGACGACATGAGCCGGCCGGGGCAAACCGATCCGCTCGCACGCTGCCGCTATCCGTTCCTCGACCTCCCGCCAATACGCCTCGCCCTGCGCCTTCGGATGCCGGTCCAGACATATTGGCGTTACAGTGGCCCAACGACTCGCCGGTCCCGTCCACGTGCTCGGCCGCAAGGCCTGCCGGTATTCGGTGCCATCGTCGAGCTCCAAATAGCATTCGCCTGCCGAGCCGAGTCGCAGCTCAATAGTGCGTGGCCAGCCTTGCTTATCGAAGAGCAATTGATTCAGACAAGCGGCGACATCGCGCTGCGACACGTCTTGCGGCACCACGATGGCCAGCCCCAAGAGATGGCCGTCAGCATGTTCGCGTCCGACGTGCGCTAGCGGCACGAGGGCCATGTGCCCTCCTTCGCGCTCGCTGGCGGTGCGGTCAGGACGATGGCCGCTCAACCATTCGGGCACTGGCTGTACGGGACACGCAGACATGATCGTCCGGCGCAAGTGATGCGTCAGGAGCTGCGTGGCTTCGAGCGGAAATCGTGACCCGCCCGTCTGACGCAGCACGACCAAGTCAGGCGAAAAGTGCGACGACGCCACCTCAGGCTCTTCCTCAGCTTCACGGCGAGTGTCGTAGCCGACGGCAATGGCAAACGGCGGTCGCTGCTCGCGCTCACAAAACTCGGCCAACTGAGCCAACCGTCCTTCGTACGGCACGCGCAACCGGAACCGGCCGAGGCCGTCGGGCTGCGGTTCCAATACCAGCCACGAGTCAATCTTGGCCGGTTCGTCGCTATCCGACCGGTCGGCCCGGACAATTTCAGCCGGCAGTTCGTCTCCCACCCAAGCCTGCACCAACGACGAGGAGTGCCCAACGTAGGTTATCTTCCGGCAAAGGGACTCCAAAGCGGTGACAACTTTCCGTGGTGGAGCAGCAGACCATTGAAAATAAATTGTGTCGCGCTGCGGGACCACGGTAGGAAAGTGGCGCGGTTGGCGGCTGCGATTCTCAGGCAGAAGCTGCAGTCCTTGCTTAAGCTGAGCCTCGGACGGCACTTTCCCTGTTCGCACACGTGGTGCCGTTGTGTCGTTGACCGGAACGTAAACGGTGACGGCGTCCTGGAATTGCCCGTTGGCACAGACGACGGTCGGTGGCGGCTGGCGTTCGAGAAGGCGGCCCGCTCCTCGTCGGCCTGATCGGTCTCGAAGTACGCGGCCGCCAAGGCCATAAACAGCCGGTCCGGGTGCACGGGCCATTCGGCCTGCTCGCGACTTGCCACGTGCGTAGCCACCGCACGGCCAAGCAAATATCGTACGCCGATGACCAAGCTCATGCCTCTTCACCTCCCGTGACGCTTGCGGCAAGCTCCTGGCTTTTGCGCACCAAAGCAACGAGCTCGGGCGACGGTTTTAGTACCACCTCCTCGTTCATCCACGGCAATCCGGCGTCCTTCGCCTTCTGGACCGCTTCGTTGTAAAGGGCTATGGCCGCATCGGGCGGCAGCGAGAACTGTTGCGGGTCCTCGCCCGGCTGGTCGAGCAGTTCCCAGACGAAGGGCGTCTTGGGGACGACTTGGCAGCGCGAGCGTAGATCGCCGTCGAGCCGTGCCAGAGCCGCCGCACAAAGGCCGAGTGCAGCCAGCGCGGTCCGAGCGGCATTTTCGACATCAGCGTCGTACTTGCCGTCCACCGGAAACCGCAGCCGACGCAACGCGGCCAACGACAGCACGGTGGTCTGCACAATTCGCTGTACGTATACGCCGCCGTCGGCAATGGTGGGTGTGACGTTGCCAAGATTCGCCTCTGAAGGCCGACCATCTTTGCCAAGCTTGACCGGGCCTTTCTTCTTGTCCCGTTTTGCCTTCGATTCGTCCAGTGTCCAACCGCCGTCATCGGTCAAATACAGCGGCCCGGCATGCAGCAGGATTTCCGCCGGATCGATCCGGCTGCTCGTTTTTTTGCCGATCTGCACGCCTATCCCGACAATTTCCGAGACGAGCGCCCGCTGGAACTTGGCGCCGAGTCCGCCACGCGGGCCGGTTGAATCCCACATGCCGAAGACCAACGACGTCGGACAGACCTCGAACAACGGCGTGGCGTTACGTAGGTCGACGTCGTTGAGCCGCTTGCCAATGTCCGATTCGCGGAACTTGACGCCGTTGTAGAGGCTGTCGCGCAATAGGGCGTCGGCGATCCGGTGCGGCGCTTCGAGGCTGGTGATCCGCAGAACCTTAGGCAAATCGTTGCCCGCAAAGTCCACTGTAATGACCGGCAGCGGAATCTTTTTGTCCTCCCAGGCACGGAGCAGGGCCAGCTCCATCCGGTTCGCCTGCGATTGAACCGAATCGATCAGCACGCGATCAGCCACATGGATCTCAGCAGTTTCCGATGCTTCCGGGCGTACGCGCCGGTACCCGACCAGCGCATAGCCGCCTACTCCGCCATTTTGGTACGTCGGCGGAAAGACCGCCGCATTCGGCCCACCCGCCGGCTCATACTCCGTCACACACCGAAACGCCGCGGCGCTCCCAGTAATTGCTTGCCGCAACACGTCAAACGTCAGTGGTTTGTTGTCGGCCATGCGAACACCTCCCCTTCAAGGACTGAGTGGTTGCCAACGATTTGAAAGACAATAAAGAGCAATAACGAGCAACCCGGCGGCCCCCGGCCGCCGAGTTGCTCAGCATACGATCACCGATCGCCACACGGCGGACTGTATTGCTCCCGAATCTCACGCTCGATCTCTCGCCGGTCCGGCGCGCGGAGATTGGGCGTATATAAGGCGGCGTACACGACACGACCGCGAGCGGTGCGGGCCCAACAGTCGGCCCGGTCGTGAGCCTCGAGCCGAGTCTTGACCGTTGCTGATTCGCCGCAATCCAACAGGCTGTACTGCGACGCGGCGCTGTCGAGGACAGCATACACGCCCGGCCGATCCTCTAGAGAATCTGGCGAGGTGTATGGACCTTGGAAAGTCCATCTACCGATTCGGATACCCATAATTTGGTCCTCCTTTGCCCCTCGCGATCTTCTTGACTTTCAGCGAGGCGGGCGCCAGAATGCGACTGAGGGGCGAGCCGTAACTGG
>JAADHY010000327.1 GCA_013151585.1 Planctomycetota bacterium | reverse complement strand
AAGGACCGCCCAAGGACATGTAGTCCGGCTCTTCCAATACGCTGCCGCGATCCCCGGCTTTCCAGCCGGGAATATGCCGCGGTTTGGCCCGTCGACGCGACCTTTCTTCCCACTGGCTCGCCCAACTGCCGTCCCCTTCGGTCACCTGCATTGTGCGACTGTCGAAACGGAAGACCTTTCCTTCCCGATAACTGCGAGCTCCCAACAGAACCGTCGTCACCGCTGCGGCTCCCAAGTCGGGCGGGTTGTGACACGCCAGCGGATCGCCGGCCCGGATCGCCGCGATCCAATTCGCGAAATGGGCGTGGGTTGGGTCTTTGACCTCTCCCACCTCGATCCGCCGAGATTTCAGCTTGCTATCGCGAGTGACCTGCGGCCGCTCTGGCACGAAATCAAAGCCCGTAAAGGCGGCTCCCGTGCCGAAAACAAACGAGCCAAAGTGACCGCGGATGGTTTGCAGGATGGGCGTGTTCTGACAACACATTGTCGCGGTGACCAATCCCTGCACGCCTTCGGGAAAGTCGGCGACGACCGTAGCCACATCCGGAACTTCGCGGCCGTCGTACTCCAGATAGATGCCGCCCCCGACCACGCGCCCGGGAAACCGCAGGCCGGTGGCCTTCAACATCACTGTCGTTCTATGGACGAACAAATCTGTAAACAGGCCCGAGCCAAAAGGCCAGAACCTTCGCCATTGACGGAAGACCGCTCGGTCGAATGGCATTTCTGGTGCCAGCCCATCGTCGACACCGAGCCAACGGCGCCAGTCGATTGTTTGCGGCGTCATACTTTTTGTCAGCCGGTAGTACCGCCACTGCCCCATCGCTGAGTTGCGGAAATATTCGGTCTGGTACATCAGAACTTTCCCCAAGAGCCCTTGCTGCATCAGCTCGCGAGCTCTGTCCCACACCGGCAGACTGGTGGACTGGACGCCCACTTGCATCACGCGGCCGGTGTCCTTCCACACGCGGACAACGTCGACCGCCTCTTGCACGTACTTGGTCATCGGCTTTTCGCAATAAACATGCAATCCCGCTTTCAGCGATTCGATGACCTGCTTAGCGTGCCAGTGATCGGGCGTGGCGATGGAAACAGCATCCAGATTTCCGCTGCCAATCATCTCGCGGAAATCGACGTACAGCGTCGGCTTCGTCCCCGTCGTTTTTTCGATATAGTCCGCGGCCCGTTGACGGTACTCGGAGAAAACATCACAGACGCCGACCAACTCGATCGGCGCACCCTCCTGATGAAGCTTCGCCAAGCGCTTCACATGAGCGCGGAACCCGCGTCCGCCGACTCCGATGAACCCGATGCGTATCCTTTCGTTGCTCGGCGTCGCTCGAACTACACTCGGAGCGTGCAGCCACCTGGCGACGGCCGTCCCCGCCGCGACACCCGACGCCTGTAAGAACCTTCGACGGGTCACGGTCGATGATTTATGCTTTCCGCTCATTGTTGATTCCTCTTGTTTAACCTCGTGGCGCCGTCGGGCGATAAATCACAGGAAACCGCAGCCCAAGCAGAGGCCGGTGAAACTGCTCCTCCGCTTGCGTGTCTTCTGACAGTCTCAGTCGTAATCTGCCACGGGGCGAGTCATGAACCATCCCGGGCAAGGGGCATCCAGGAGAATATCCACCGGGAAGCGATTCGGCCAGCCATTGAACTCTACGGCGTCGCCGCCGCTTGGCGTAGCAAGCGGGCTTGGGCAGCGGAAGTATCGGTGGCGAGTGTCAGCAGGACGCTCCAGCGGCCGTCCTCCGGGACCGTGAACTCCCAGTGCGGCATCACCACGCTACTTTGATGGACCAGCTCGAAACCGCCTTCGGATTGGCTGATGGTCTGAATCGGAAATGTCCAAATCCGTGCGGCCCGGGAACTGTCCAGTGTGATGTCTAGCCCCAGCCATTCATCAATCAGGCCGATCCGCCCCGTACGCTCCAAGTCGAGAATGGCCGACAACGAGCCGAGCTGAACCCCGTCCGTGTCGTAGAAGTACCGGTCCGGGGCATCGCCAGCCAGACCGGCGAAATTGAATTCCACGCCAAAGTGGACCGTCATCCGCGGCGGCAGGTCACTCAGCTCGTAAAGGATTTCGAGCATGTGGCCGCCGTCGGTCTGCAGAGCGATCGTCTTGGTCACTCGAACGCGGTGTCCGGCCACCAGTCCGACGCGGCTGAGTCGTGCCTCGACGCGCGTCCGCGATCGACGTTGGACCGCTTCGTAAACTCCGGTGACAAAGTCGCCCAGTTCTCCTCGACCGGCTTGGAAGTCTTCCAGTCGAAGGCCGGGTTCCAGAAAGTGGTCGACCAGCGCCTTGCGCGGCCACGGGTCGTAGCCGAGTTTCTTGTCCAGGTCCGGCTGCTTGAAGCGAACCAGGTCGTGGATGCTGGCCACATGCCCGTCATCGCCCACGGTGCCGCCTTGCTTCACCTTTTCGTGGTAGGGTTCCGGCCGCCGGTTGAGCGTCGCGAGCAGGTAGGTTGTGCCGAACGCCCCGAACATCCAATTCGTACAAATGCCCGCCGCGAGCCGGAGCCAGATACGCAATCAGTCGGTCGCCCGCCAAACGGATTTCCTTGCGCGCATCCAGATCGAAGTCGCGGGCCTCGATGTGCACCCACTGTTTCGGACGTCCGGCCACGCGGTCCAGCAGGGTGTCGGCCTCAATGAGGTTCTGATAAACGGCGTTGCGCAGGTGCGGCAGATACAGACCGCCGAAGGCGCCGTGCCAATAGGGACAATTGCACTGAGCTCGGTACAGATGCGTGCGAGCCTGGATCAAGACGTCGGCGTGTTCGCGGCCGGATTCGCTTTGCTCCAGTTCCGCCAGACGTTGGCTGACCTGAAGCATGCGTGTGTACATCTCGTTGCTTTCGGAATACTTCACCCGGAAGTTCCGCCAGAATCCGCCGCGCAGGAATGGTCTCAATTGCCCCCAGAACGACTCGTGCTGCAGCCGATGCGTCAGTTCCTCAAGCAGGTGCTGCCGCTCGGTCGGCAGCGCCCACTCGGTCATTTCGCGGTAGCTGGCATCGGGCAAATAGACCTTGCCCGCGGGCGGCAAGTTGTCGACGGTTTCGCCGAGCGTCACGACCTGAAGCCACTCGGCGTTTTCACAAAGGGCATCGAAGAAGCGACGGAGCCATCCGTCCTGGTAGACATGCTTTTTGGTCCCCGGCCATGTGCCGAATTTTTCTCCGTCATCGCCAAAGGCGACCACCGAACGCGGTCGTCGATCCGCGATTTCCTTCAAGTAACGAATCGTCTCCTCCGGATCGGCGAAGGGAATGGTGTAACGCAGCCGCTCACTGCCGGGGAAGACTTTCAGCAGCCGACCTTCGTCTTCGGTCAAGTAGTAGCCGAACAGCTCATCGCCTTCCAAACCGGCATTGCGGAAGTGGAAGTCGTCGACGATCGTGTATTCGACTCCGGCTTCGGCCATGTCGCTGACGAAGCCTTGCTCCCACACCCGCTCGGGCACCCACATCGCTCGCGTGCGCACGCCGAAAAGTTGCTCCAAGTAGTCCGTGTACGCCCGAATCTGCCCGATCCGATCGCGACGTGGGATGCCAGCCAGAATAGGCTCGAAGAAGGCTCCGCCGACGATTTCCACTTGCCCCCGCTCGACCAGCAATCGCACTCGGTCGACGTATTCCGGGTGCGCCTCGACCAACCATTCCAGCAGGCTGCCCGACACGTGCAGTGAAATGGGAATCTGGGGGTACTCTTCCAGGATGTCCAGGAACGGCGCGTAGCTATCCT
>JAADHY010000201.1 GCA_013151585.1 Planctomycetota bacterium | reverse complement strand
CTGGGGCTCGAACTCCTTTTTCGTGTAGATTCGGTCGAGGGTCAGCAGGGATTCGTCGGTGGGCTTCGAGGCCGACTTTTTTTTCGCCGGCTTTTGCGGTCGGCCTCCGGCCCGAGCCTGTTGCTGCGGCCCGGCAGCCACCGCCAATCCCCACCACAATAACAAGAGTGCGAAAACTCTCGTTTTCCGAATCGCGATCTGGCTCATAGTGTCCGTCTCAGCGCAGGGAAACTGTCTCGATCGACTGAAGCCAAAAGCAAAAGCGTCGTGTCGATCGGTTCTGAATTCACTCGGTCGACCGGTGTTGGCATTGCTCCAGCAGTTGCAGGGCGGCTTTGCGGATTTTGGGTTCGGCCTGCACTTCCAGGCAACTGCTCCGAGCGGGCCAGGCTTCGTATCCGCCCCATTGATGCTGCTTCGGCGGCGGGAGGTAGCCTTCCTCGCCGTTGGCCAAGGCGATCGTGAAGGTGGACGGGAAGGGACTGTCGGCCTTGATCGCCAGGCCGGTTTCTGCAAAGACCTCGCACGCGATCGCGGCGATCCCCAGCTCCGAACCATCCGTCCTGTGAATGCCGATGGCCTGCACCTTGACTGGCCGAGTCGCCGGATACTGGCTCAGAGCAAGAGCTTCTCGGGCATAGGTGACCGTCCATGGGTGCGGGTGCGGCCCGCGCGGATTCGACAAGACCTGTCTGGCCCATTCGAGCCGCTTGGCATCGGGACGGCGAATGCTCAACTCCAAGTCGGTTTCATGCATTACCAGCTTTGCAGCGGGTTCATGGGAAGCGCGTTGCACGACGGCCGCCGTCTCATCTGCCAAAATGCGTCCCGAGATTTGCATCCACTCGAAGGGCTTGTATCGCCGGCCGCCCGTCTGGATGTTGCTGGTGTTTCCGCTGGTCCCGTTGGACATGATGCCGACGAACGGTGGATGGCCGTGGCTGGCGTCCGGCAGCAGTCGCTCTTGCAAGCGTCCGGCGAAATATCCGAAATAGTCCGCACTGACCAGACCCCTGCGGTAGCCTCCGCAGTAGTGCACGCTGAAGTTGGCCAGAACGGCCAACGGACAGCCGTCCGAATGCTGAACCGATAGGACGAAGACCTGCGGGTCCACCGGTCCGGCCGGACCGATCACCTCACCGCCCTTCCCGGCTACCGATCGGACCCGCTCGCCCGTTTCCCCGAAAGGATTGGGCCCCACCGTTGCCGGCTTGCACAGCAGCCGCCGGCAGCGTACGTATTCCGGTTTCTCGAACGAACCCCAGCCCACTTTCGCCGGCTGCAGGTTGGCGATCGCCTTCTGCACGGCGTCCGCGACCCGTTCGATAAAGAATCGGTAGTATTCATCGTCGATTGGACCGCGGCGACCGAAGCGCACTCGCGGCGCCGCATGCGTGTGCACGGCGGAGATTAAAACCCGCTCGGTCGGCAGTCCAGTTCGCTTGTAGACGGCGGCCTTGGCCTGGTCGCAGGTCTCGCGGTCAATCATACACAGGTCGGCCACCACGATGGCCAATCGCGTTTGGCCGTCGTCCAAGACCAATGCCCGAGCGTGCAGTGGATCGTGGATGTCTCGGGCTGGCCCAGGTTTGCTGATGACGCCATCAAGCGACACACCTTTTTTCGGCGTGATGTCGACCGCGGCGGCCCCGGCGCGAAAGATGGCGTTGGAGCGACTCGTTCCGGACGGCGCGCCGGCGCGCGCGGGCGCAAGCTGCCACAGAATCGCGACGACCACCAGAAACGCAAATCGGGTTCTCAGCCCTGCCCGTCGTATAAAGTTGCGAGTGTTCATTCCACGGAGTTCCTTTTTCATCGAACGCGCCGCTGTCGCTCATTCAGGCGGCGCGTTGGCGCAATCTCACGGTTGTCCCTTCGCGGCATTCGCGTCTCGCGCGGTTTCTTGCTTGCAAGACCCGAGCTGCTCGCTCCAACTCGATCATACCACGCCATAGAGCCCTGCCGCCACAAGGGCTCCCAGCACCGGACCGACCACGGGAATCCAAGAGTACGACCAGTCGCTGTCGCGTTTGCCGGGGATGGGTAGCATGGCGTGGGCGATCCGAGGAGCCAGATCACGAGCCGGGTTGATTGCGTAGCCCGTTGTGCCGCCCAGACACAGGCCGATGGCGAAAACTAACAAACCGACGGGTAATGCTCCGATGGCTCCCAGCCCCAACGTGGCGGCCGGCAGAGGCCCGGCGCCGGAGGACGCTTCAAACGTCAGGGACGGTCCGGCGGCCATCAGCACGGCATAGACCAGCACGAACGTGCCGACGATTTCGCTGAACAGATTCCGCCCCGGGTTTCGGATGGCCGGCGCCGTACAGAACGTGGCGAGCTTGGCGTCCGAGTCATCGGTCGCCGCATAGTGGTCGGCGTAGAACCAGTACACGAGGATCGCGCCGATCAGCCCGCCCAACATCTGGGCGGCCAAATATCCAGCCACCTGCGACCAAGGAAATTTGCCAGCGGCGGCCAACCCGATCGTCACAGCCGGATTGATGTGAGCGCCGCTGATGTCCATCACACAGAAAACCGCCACAAAGACGGCCATTCCCCACCCGAAGGTGATCACGATCCAGCCCGACTGATTCCCTTTCGTCTTTTCCAAAACGACGTTCGCCACCACACCGTTGCCCAAGAGGACGAGCATCGCCGTCCCGACCAGCTCTGCCAAGTACACATTCATCTCGCTTTCCTTGTCGAAACGTAGGGTGGGCATCGCCCGCCGCGGGCCTAAGGCCTGAGCTCGTTGTTGGTCGGCGGTGCCCACCCTACTTGCTAATCACATGAGCCCGGGCTGTTTTGAAGTGAGCCGCGACTTCTGCGGGCGCCAGAGCCCGGTCGTACAACGCCACTTCGTCCAGCCGACCTTCCAATCCGAAAAGCCCGTCGCAGCGTCCGCCCAAAAAGACCGAAACTTGTCCGGCCGGCCGTGTCACTTCGACTTCGCCGCTCAGATCAGGCTGCGTTTGCCCGTTCAGATAAATGGTGACTTTCTTGCCATCCCGCACCAGCACGACGTGGTTCCAGGTCCGTAGAGGGATGGACGTGCGGCCCGCCAGCACTTGCTTCAAGCGGTTGCCGTTGAAAAAAATCAGCTTGCCGGTCAGCTCCGCTCGTTCGGTCCCTCCGATGCCCCAGTGATCGCCGGCGGCCTGTCTGTCCCCGTCGCGGCCAATCGAAAACAGATAACCGGTGACAGCGCGCGCATCGACCGGGAGTCCGTTCCAAAACCAGAACTCGACAGAATACGTCGGGCCCAGGTCCTTCATCGTGGCTTTGACTCGTCCGCCGGCGAATTGAACCGCTCGGTTACCGCGAGGACCGGTGCTCAGGCCGGGTCCGTCGGGTCCTGGCAAGTAGAAGACAACACCGGGCTCATATTGACCGTCGTGGCGTCCAGCCGCATCACGGGCTCGCTGTCCCTCCATCTCCCCCAACCGCCAGTACGCCAGCGGTTTGGACGCCAGCACGGCTCGCGAATATGCTGATGGGGGGTCGACGAGCGGGCGTCGCGGCCGGTCAGCGACCTGTTCCAGGAGTTTCAGCAAGGCCTCCACGATTCTCGGTTCGGCCTGCACTTCCAAGCCGGCCGTGCGAGCCGGCCAGGTGGTGTAGCCGCCGAGTACGTGCTGCTCGGGCGGTGGGATGTAACCTTGGGCCCCGTTGGCCAGCTCGATGTTGAAGGTCGGCTGAAGGGGACTTTGAGCTTTCAGCTTCAGCCCCGTGATGCCGTAAACCTCGTTCGGGATCGCCGTAATGCCTAAATCGCCGATTCGCACGGCCTGCAACTTCAGCTCGACCTTCGGCTTTTCGTGCAGGTAGATCTGTTCGAAGGCGTAGATCTCCGGCAGCGTCTGCGGCAGCCGGTCGCCGACCTTCTGGACGATCTGGCGAGCCCAGGACAGTCGCTCTTTGTCCGGGACGCGGCGCCGCAGCGTCAACGTGGTTTCGGCCATCGCTAGCGGCACCCAGTCGTGATACGAAATCGAACCGTAGGCTTCATCCGCGAGCTCAGCCAACCCATTGGTGTATGCCGCGATGTCACGTTTCGGAGCTGGCTGGCTGTAGTCCATCCACATGCTGTCGCCGCTGGTTCCCTGGGACAGCATCCCGACAAAAGCCGGCTGGGATGATTTAATACCGATCTTCGCGGCCAACGCATCGCCGAAGCGGCCGCAAACGTCGGCCGATACGGCTGGCGAGCCGTAATAGTGAAAGGCAAAGTTGGCCAGCACGGCCAATGGTCGGCCATCTCGCGTCTGGACAGCCAACAGGGACAGATCCGTATCGGCCGGCCCGGCTGGTCCAATGTGGTTGGGGCTCTGGTAGCCCGGATGCATATGCGCCCGCACGGTCCGCTGGCCGAACGGATCGGTCGCCATGCGGTCGGGTCGGAAGATCCAACGGCGGCAGTGGTTGTATTGGGGCGCACTGATGACCCCCCAGCCGATGCGCGCTGGAACCAGGTTCTCAGCGGCCAGTTCGATGCTTTTGGCAACCCGACTCGGCAAGAATTGGCAATACGCCTCGTCCGCCCGGCTGCCCAGGCAGGCCATGGCAGAGGCAGCCGAGTGGGTGTGAGTGGCCGCGATCAGCATGCGGTCGACGGGAATGCCGGTGACGGATGAGGCCCGGCGTTTGATGTCATCGATACGCTCGCGCGGCATCATCAATATGTCAACGATTACAATCGCCAGCCGCATCCGGCCGTCGTCGAGCACCAAGGCGCGAGACATGAGCCGGTCGTGCACGCGGTTGGCCGTCCGTTCGCGAAAGGACCCGCAGACGATGACCGGCAGCTTTGTCGGCGTGATGTCGACCGCCGCCGCACCGGCGCGAAGAATACGAGGTGGCTGCTCGGCGCGGGCGCCAGGTCCTCCCGTCGTGAATGCAACCACCATCCCAAAGGCCAATCCAACGCTTCGCAGATACGAGTGCATGTGTCTCACCAATTTCTCAGTTGTTTGTCTTTCTGTGCCGTTTTCTAGTCTTGGCGACGTTGGTTCGTTTCAGTTCTGGGTTCTTCGACGTGCCAGATGCCTGGCCCGGCCCCCCGCGTCGGTGTCAGTCCGCGCGCGTCCGTGTCCGTCTGTACTTTTTCAGCTCCTCGAGCATCTTCACCGCTTCGTCCGCCATGCGTTCGCCCGTACCGACTTCGGCGTAGCAGTGCAGGCCCATCCAGGTCTGATAGCCACCCAGTTCGTGGGCTTTGCGGTCCGGCAAGTAGCCGATCCAATCATTAGCCAGCTCGGCCACGATCGTGTACGGAAACGGCGACCGCTTCTTGATGTCCAAGCCCAGCACGGTGAAGTACTCGGCCGGGACGCCAACAATCGCCACGTCACCGATCGCCATTGCCTGGAGCCATGTCTCGCGCTGTTGCCCCTGCATCGGGGCCAGCTTTTTGCGCATGTCCCGGAAAACGCGAATGGTGGAGTCTGCTCGATGCGGCGCATATTTACGGCAATACGTTACCACTTTCTGGTCTTCCACCTGCTCGTCGAACTGGCGGACTTTGAAAGGGAAAGGCCTTTTGATGGCGACCAGCCGATCGACCGGACGGCGTCTGGCCTTCTCGAGCGCATCCTTGACGGCGGCCTTGAACCGTTTCACCGCCTCGGCCACGGGCACGCGCGTGATATTATGCGTCGAGCCGGAAGCGCCCTCCAAGAAGCAAACGATGCCTCCCAGCTCCTCTTCCAGCTCTTGCGCCGCCAGCCCGTAGAAGCTGGGCGAGCGAACATTGCCGCGTCGCGTGCCGATCGTGTGCGTCGAGTGATTGTAAATCACCGCCCGCAGCCGATCGTCCGGACCTCGAAACGCCAACACCGGCAATTGAGGATCGAACGGCCCAGTGGCGGGCCCTTGGTCCGGCGTCGGTCCCAGCCACGTGATCATACCGTCCGGCAGGAGCCGCCGGCTGTTGCCGCCCACGGTCTTTTCTTCACCGAGATGGAAGAAAAACTGTGCCCCGCCCTCGAGATTCGCATTGGCCTGCTGGACGGCCCGAACGATCGCTTTTTGAAGCTGCCCAACGAACGCCTCCTCGCGACCATAGCCGTGCACAACCGCGGTGCTGGGAGCGTGATGCGTGTGAGTGGCGTTCACCAAGACGTTCGATGCCGGAATCCCCGTCGTCCGTTCTATCTCGTCCACCGCCGGGTCGACGAAGTCGCGGGTCACGAACAGCACGTCACACGCCACGATCGCCAGCTTGCCCGCGCCGGGCTTCTCGACAACCACCGCCACCGCTCGCAGCTTGCCTTCTTGGCCTTTGACGTGGCGGGGCAAGATACTGCCGGCGATCACCATCGAATCGTCGGCTTTCAGGTCGACGGCGGCCGCGCCGACGCGAATGTCGTACGGGCGCTCCGCTTTGGCAGCACTGAGCGTCATAGCCAGAATCGACGCGGCGGTCAGGATGGCTTTACCGTTCATGTCCCTTCCTCCTCTTCGAGTCGCGGCAGCGTGCTGTTTCACGGCACGGCGTCTAACGTTTGGTCACGGGAATCAGCTTCTGGGCTCGCTCTCCGTAGATGTCGCCGATGTAAAGGTTGCCTTGGGAATCCTGCACAATGCAGTGGACGCCGATCGTTTCGCCCGGCTTCAGCGCGTCTTTGCTTTTGCCCAGCTTCAGTCCCCAGACCTGGCGGACTCGGCCGTCTGTCGAAAAACGCATCAGGATCTGATCTTTGTACTCCTGGTACTTGCCATGGCGGTACCACCAGTGAGGCGTGGAACCGCAGACCCAGAGCTGATCATCCGGCGTGATCGATAGCCCCCACGGCATGATCACGTTGGTCCATTGTTCGACGAATCGGCCCTCCTGCGTGAAGACCTGGATGCGTCCGCTGTTGCGATCGGCCACGTAGAGCCGGCCGCGCGAATCGACCACAATGGCATGCGGCACGACGAACTGTCCTCCCGGCCCGGAGCCATATTCTCCCCAAGCCTTCACGAACCGACCGTGCTTGTCGAAATGGACCACCCGGCGGTTGCCGTATCCGTCCGTGACAAAGATGTCGCCCGCAGGCGTGACGACCACGTCCGTCGGCCGATTGAAATGCGACTGGTCTTCGCCGCTTTTGCCCGGCGTTCCCAGCGTCATGAGCAACTTCCCCTCCGGGGTGAATTTCTCGACGACGTGCCGGCCGAAGTCGACCAGCCAAATGTTGCCATCCGGATCGATCCGCAAATGGTGGGGATCGACGAATCGTCCTTTGCCCCACGTGCGGACAAATCGTCCGTCAGTTGTGTAGACCTGCACCGGATCCGGCCCCTTCTTGAAAAACCAGATCTGCTCCTTCGCGTCGATCGCCATCCCAGAAACCCAGCCCTTCTGGCTGACCTCGGGCGGATACTGCGGCCACGATGGATCGACGTCGTACTCGACCACGACCGGCTGTTTGGCATAACTGGGCGCACCGGCCGCATGAGCAGCCGAAAAGCACGCGATAGGGCCGATGACCAGCGCGATCGCTGCTGTCTTGAACAAAGTCGCGGCTCGGGCGACCATTCGAGGCGTCGGCGAGTGGTGCATCAAATATCTCCTTTCGGAACAGAACAGGGTAAAACGTGGCCAAGTTCGACACTTTCCATAGTCACCGGACGGCTTGGTTCCGCTGGGGCCGATGGAGCGAGCGGACCTTCATTCTGCGGTGCGGGAGAAACACAACAGTTGCCCGTCTTTGAGGGACAGATACAGCCGCCCGTGAGCGGCAGACAGGCCGTCGAAGACCGGGGAGGCGGGCAGATCGTAGGATCGCAACAACTTGCCGTCAGCCGCTGAGAAGACCTGAAGTTTGCCGGGCACGCGTCCTTCGAATGGCGCCAGAGGGTCTTCCGGAGGCACCTGGTCCGGAACGCCCGCGACAAACAAATACGGCCCGGCCAGCACCATGGCTCGAATCCGCAGCGGAATCAATTCTTGCCACTTCGTCGGACGCGTTCGGACCCAGCCGGTCCCCTTTTCGACACCCCGGCCCCCAGCGCGGTACTTGTCCGTGTAGGATTCTTCCGGCAGCCACCGAATGGCTTTGACCGTGCCTTGTTTATCTTCCAGCGCCGGCTCGTTGTCGTTGTCATCGGCGAAGAGCAAATAGCCCCGCGTCTGGGGGTAGAACGCCGGGCTCCACATCGTTCGCCGGTAGAAATACTTCACCGCATAGGTCGTGCTCTCATCAAAGACGACCAACTGGCCGCTTTTCGGCGCGTGCTGAGCGAAATAAAAGCCCGGCCACCATCGGCTGTACATCCAGAAAAGCCGGTCGAAGCCCGTATCATCCAAAAAGCCGCCTGTCGCGACCAAATGGTCGACGCCCATATCGAGCTCGCCCAGCGAGCTGCCCCATTCGAGCGGAATCCGGTTCAACTTGGCGTCGAACTTGATCCGTCCCATGTAAAGACTCGAGCCGTCGCTGACGAACAAGTCCGGCAGGGCGCCTTCCATCGCAAAGGGACGGCCGACCTCGGTTTTCACATTCGGCCACGGGCCTTCCAGACGATTCTTGAACAGCAACCGGCCCGTCTGCGCTTCTAAGCCGAAAACCAAAAGGCCGCCGTCGAGAAACGACGACCGTCCCGCGGCAAAGTACACCACATCGTCCTGCACCAAAACGCTGCCGTGAACGGGCCAGATCGACTCGAGCTGCTCGTACGAGACGACCTGCCGCGGATCCGGAGCCGCCCGGAAACGCCACAGCAGTCGTCCGTCGTCAGCTCGTAAGCAGTAAACGCAGCCATCGCGACCTCCGAAGAGAATCAACCCACGATAGAACGTGGGCGGCGAATCGATTCGCCCTTCTACCGTGAACGTCCAAAGGGCTTTTCCGCTCTTCGCATCCAAACAACGCACGCGATGGACGTTTTTCTCGACCACCCAAAGTCGATCGCCGACCACGACCGCCTGGGGCACGGGCTCGACCAATCTTGCCCCCCATTGCTGAGTCAGTTCGATTGGCACCGCCGTGCGGCTCGCTCCGCTCCGGCGATTGTCGTGCCGGTACATGGGCCAATCGTTGGTCGGGTCGACAGCAGAGGCTTGAGAGTCGAGGGTTGTGGAGGCGGGGCCGCGCTGGAGTGGCTGCGGCTGGCTTTTTTCTCCCGCACCAGATGCCTTTTCCCAAGCACTCCGGCTCGACAACGCCAGAAAGCCAGAAACCTTCACCCCCGGATAACAGAAGCACTGGCTCGGCGGCACGTACAGCAGGCCGTTCGCGGGAAGCAGCCCCGTAAAGCACGGAGATCGCAACCAGTCGTGTCGCATGTGGTTTTTGTCAGTCACGTCGATGAACTCGGCGCCTCGCTTGGGCCAAATCAGATAGCGGGCGACCGCTTTCGCTCGATGGCAGCGGTAGTGATGGCCGGGTGAGATCAGATTCCCCACATCCACTTTGCGACGCACCTCGCCCGTGTGCAGGTCGTAACCTTCGAATGATTGGCCATACCAGACAACGCCATCGGTCACGAACACATCCGTGGGCAGGATGCACGCCTGCGCCAGACTGGGATGCCCGGGACGTTGCCACAGCAGCCGACCGTCGTCCAGCGAAAAGGCCGTCATATAGAGGTTGCCCGGCTGTCGACGCCGCCCCTTGCGTGCTTTCCGGGATTGAGCTGGTTCCTTCGGCTTCTCGGCCGCCTTGGGCTGCGGCACCTGCCCCCGAGCATGAAACAACACGACGCCGTCATGAATCACTAGCGTGATGCCGCCTCCGAAAGCCCACTGCAGCGGCCATTCAGATCGCCAGAGCTGGCGTCCGGTGCGAGCGTCCAAACAGACCAACGCATCCATGTCGTGATAGAGGACGCGTCCCGCCAGGGCCGCCAGGGCATAGGGAGCGATGCGAATGTTGTCCTTTCGCCAGAGTTGTTTTCCGGTTTTCGTATCAACAGCCACTAACGAGTCGTGCAGGGCGTCCCGTCCGAATCGCTGCATTGCGGCCACGGATCTTTGGTCCGTGCACTTCACAAACAGAACGCCGTTCGAAAGGATCAGTTCGTCGGCCCCCGTCGTACCCGGCAAAGCCTCGATCAGGACCCGGCCCGTCGCCGCGTCCAAAACCGAAACCGGTGAGTCCAAAAACCGAAGCGTCACGTATACGCGGTCCGCGTCCGCCACCAGTCGGCGAGGAATTGTGTGGTGAATGCCCCAGCGGCCGCTCTTTCCGGTTCCGAACTGGGGTTGCCAGTCGCGGAGCGGAACTTTCCACAAGAGTACGCCGCTGAATGCGTCGCGAGCCACCAGCCGGCACTTCTGCGGCAGTCCTTCGTACACGCCAATGGGGCCTTCGTCGATGATGCCCACCAGACGTCCCCCAGCAGTGACTAATGCCATGACGCTGCTTGGCCACTCGTGACTGCGGCACCAGCGCGGACCGGCCGTCCATCGTAACCCTTTCGGCGGACCAACTTGACGGTCCTGCGCGACGGCATTGCCACTGGCGTCATGCAGGAAATGGGACCATTGGTCGATGTCTGGCGGCCAGGGCTTAACCGTCGTCCGCCAACCATCCGGCGCGCGAACATAGGCCACACCACCCGGCGCCAGCACGCGTTGAATTTCGGCCGGAGGCACTTTGTTGGGATCGCTGACCACCACCAGGTTGACCAACTGATCCACGTAGGGCAAACGTTGCCCGTCGAATAGCCGCACGGTCACGCGTCCGTATATGCCTTTGGCCTCGATCGTCTCTCTCGCCTGAGCCAGCTCTTCCGGATCCGTGCTCAGCCCCTGGACCAGATAGCGGCTGCTGGCACCGAGCGAGGCCGTGAGCTGACCGTCGCCGCACCCGATGTGCACCACCAAGCCGCCTCTCACCCCGGTGGCTTGGTAAATGGCTTCAGCAGTAACCGACTCAGCCAACGCCGGCGCGGCAACCCAAAGGCCGAGGAAGCCGGCAGCCATCCAACGGCCAATTCTGTTCTGCCTGTGGCTTTTCTGGGTGTGGTGCCTCATCGTGCTGTTCCTTCCTGTGTCTTCCAAACCGGTTGGGCGGGCCGCAGCCGGCGGGCAAGAACGTTGGTCCGCCCGGTCAGCGGGAAGCCTTCAAAACATGCTCTCGCATCCACCGGACGTAATGAGCGGCATAGGCATCGAGGTTCTCGATCGCACCGCCGCCCCGGATGGGCGAGCACATTTCGTAATTGGCCACCCCGTCGAACCCGCCTTCCATCAGTCCTTGGAAAAAAGCCTCATAATCGATGAACCCCTCGCCGAATCGAACCGCTCGGACCAGATCGGGTTCGGCCCGTTCGTAATTGACCAACTCGGGCCGATACCGAAACCGAGGTAACCGAACGTAATCGGCGTTGGTGGTGATCGCTGTGTAGGGCGCCGCTTTGCGTGCGGCCGTGTAGAGGTCTTCGCCACGCAGGGCGGGAGACCAGGCATCGAAACCTGCTTTGCAGTTCGGCCGGTCCACGTCCGACAGCAGCTCCAACAGCGCATCCGTATGCACGGCCACGTCGTGATGGTTTTGCACCGCGATCGTGACGTCGCAGTCGGCCGCCCGGTCGCTCATTTCCCGCAACGTGCTGACTACATTCGCCCAAATGGCATGCGGTGAGTGACCGTTGACTTCGTAGGCCGTAAAAACTCGCACCACCGAAGCCCCCAGCGTGGCGGCCATCCGAGGCAACGACTCGACGTACGCAATCTGCATTTCCAAATGGGGGACTTCGGCTGCCCGAGCCGGCCCCAGGTCGGTGTAGCCCGCAATCACGGCGCACTCGACCCGGTGGGCTTCCAAAGCCGCTTTCACCGCCGCCAAGCGATCCGCATCGGAGTCCAACGGCGAAAGGTGCGGCCGCTTTCCGGCCAGCATCACGGCCTCATAGCCCAATTCGGCCGCCTTCGCAATGAACGCCGACACGTCCAAACACGCCTGCCCCCAGTACCCCGCATAGCTGACCGAAAACAGACTGAGCTTCATCTTGCGGTTCCTCAAATACGCACCACGCTGTGGAGCGCAAACTGCGTCTTTTCCGAGCAAAGCCCCGGTGATCCGTCATCGCTTTGTGCGACTCTGCTCGAGTTGACGTTCTTTTTGCTGTTTTTCTCTTTCCCGTCTGCGTTTTTCTTCCTCGGCCCGGATTTTGCGAGCCGAGATACTACGAAACTCCCACGGCAGCTTCGCATCGGGCGGCAGTGAATCCAGCACGCCTTTCAGTTTCGCGTAAGCCTCGCGCGCCGGCGGGGATTCCATGGCCGCCGTGCCGACCAGGTTGTGCTTTTCCAACGGATCTTCGGCCAGGTCAAAGAACGGACCGGTGGAATAGAGCTTGTATCGCTGGCCGCGGATGACTCGCGTTTTGTAGTACTGAGTCAGGCACCAGGGTCGCCAAGGTTTGGCACGCGGCTTTCCCAAGACCTGCGGCGCGAAGGACCATCCGTCGATCTTTACTCCCTCTGGCAGTTCGGCCCCAGCCAGTTCGGCCAGCGTCGGCAGGATGTCCGTGGCGTCCATCAAGTCATCGCTTTCGGTGCAGCATGGGACGAGTCCCGGACAGTTGATGATCAGCGGCACATTGATGCCGCGTTCGGTCAGGGAATAAATCCCCTCTTCCGAAATGCGACCGTGCAGGCGTCCGCCCAGGCTCAGGGCGTAACCTTGATCGGTGCCGTTGTCCGTGCCGTTATCCGCGGTGATGAAGACGATCGTGTTCTCGCGGAGCCCCAGTTCGTCCAGAGCGGCGATGAGCCGGCCGATCAAGTAGTCCGCGTACCAGACCATACCCGCGAACTGCTCGCGCGGCGTCAGTTTCTGTCCCTTGTTGTGCGGGGTCGGGACCACCGGGATGTGCGTCAGCACCGCCGCGTAGTACGCGAAGAACGGTCGGTCGCGATGCCTCCGCATGTAGTCAATCAAGAAGTCCGTGAAGATGTCAGGACCGAAACGACCGGTCGTGTCCAGCCGCCGGCCGTTCTGGATGATGTACGCGTCCCAGTAACGCTTTTTGTGAGCCGGATGTCCTTTGTGTCCCTCCGGGAAAACGCAGTGTTCGTCAAAGCCGTGTTTCTTCAAAGCGTCCTTTTGTTTGGGATCGAACAGGTCGTTGATCTGCCACTTGCCCGCAATGCACGTGTCGTAGCCGGCGGACTTCATCACACGTGCCAAACAAACTTCGCGGTTCCAGTCAAAATAGCCGCCGCCGTAAATCGCCGGATCGTGGTGCGTGTGCCAGCCGGTTCGAAACGGATATCGCCCCGTCAACAGCATGACCCGTGTGGTGCTACACACGGGTGTGACATAAAAGTTCCGCACTTTCATGCCCGTGCAGGCCAGCCGGTCCAAGTTGGGCGTCTGATTCTCCTGGCTCCCGTAGCAGCGGAACCAGTCCTTGCCGACGTTGTCCAAAAGGATAAACAGAATGTTGGGACGTTTGCCCGTGTGCTCGGGCTCTCCCGCCCTGCCAGGAAGACGGCGCCGCAGAGCACCAACCAGCCGACGCTCCGCATACGGAATCCGACCATCGCGAGTTCTCCTTTGCCCGAATCACAAGTTGCTGACTGACTCGTGCGGAACGGTTACAGGTTACCCGTCGCGTGGAACGGTTCCAAGGCCGGTGGCCCGTATCCCGCGGAAGCATCGGGCCGAGTACTGTCTCGAGCCCTGCGAAGGATCACCGGTCGTCGATGATCCGGACCGTTGTCGCTCCATGCACATGCCGTTCGCCGTGCTCCGTCAGAAGAATCAATGATCCGGACGCACTGATCCCGCAGCAGACGCCGCAGATCGTCTGTTCGCGTCCCATTTGGGCGGCGACCATGCGATCCTGCAACACGCAGAACCGACTCCACCGACGCGGCAACTGAGTCAGCCCCTCGGGCAAGCCTTTCAGTTCATCCTCGAGATTTTGAAGGACGCTGATCAACAGGTCCGAGCGATCCCACGGCTGTTCGGTGATGTCCGACAAAGACGCCGCCGTGTGTTGCAGCTCGTCCGGTGCCTGAGCCAACGAATTGTTCACATTCAAGCCGATCCCGACCACGACCGGACCGTCAGCCGCAGTTTCAATCAAAATGCCTCCGAGCTTACGGCCCATCACCCAAACGTCGTTGGGCCATTTCAAACCGATCGGCACCTCGGGCAACCGATCGACCAGCGTCCTCGCCACGGCCAAGCCCGCCAAGAGTGCCACGATCGGGAGCCGGTCGGCCGGCAGCGCCAGTTGATTGCGGTCCAACACAACCGAGAAGGTCAACGCTCCGTCCGCCGACCACCAACGGTGCGTTCCTCGCCCGCGGCCAGCCGTCTGGCGGTCCGCCAGGACCAACAGCGGCAGCCGTTCCGGCGGCAATCCCATCGCGCAGAGCTCCAACGCGCGGTCGTTCGTTGATCCGAGTCGGGCGTGGGACTCGACGTCTTTCACGAACGTCTCGCTTTTGATGCGGCCGACGTTCCACGACATGGTTACCTCCTGCCGGACGAGTGCTTCGCGACCTCGGTCGCCGTCAGCCTGACAAAATGCACGACGACCGACCGGTCCATTTTGCCCGTCCGCCAGGGCTGCAGCAAGCAGGCGGAACCGATGACCGGAACTCGGTGGCCCCGCTCGGCGGTTTCTTCTTGGTGGGCGGTGGAGCCGAGGGCGGAGCTTGCTATGATAGAGCTGCCGAGGCCGCTCCCCTGCACCGTTGCAGGACGCGGATGATGATCCTTTTCTCGTTATAGGTGAGCGGGAGAAATCTCATCGTGGCGAAGGCAACCCTCCTGGTGATCCAGGGGGCCGATCAAGGAGCTCGGTTCGAGTTGGACGAGCATCCGGTTGGCGTCGGGCGGGGAGCCCGGAACGAGATCCGGATTCTCGACACGGAAGTTTCGCGCCGTCACGCCCGGATCCACTACGAAGACGGCGTTTTCATTTTGACGGATTGCAACAGCTCGAACGGCACTTACGTCAATGGTGTGCGCATTCAACAGCGAAAGCTCCGGAGCGGCGATCAGATTCAGATGGGCCGTACGGCCTTGCTGTTCTCGACGGTGAGCGACGAGGAGGAATCTCGTCTGGGAGCGTTGAAAAACGTCGAAATTGCGCCGGCCGAAGAGCCGGCCCCGCCGGCGATTGTCGGCGCCGTCAGCCACGACGCTCAACAGCAGCTTTTGGAACAGTCCCTCGCCGTCGGCGCTCCGGAAGTCGCCGAGTTTGCCGCTTACTTGCACGCGCTGTATCGGATTTCGGAAGCCGCCGTCAGTCACTCGGTCTCCATCGACCAATTCCTTCGCACGATTTTGGACATCACGATCGACGTGGTCGAAGCCGACCGAGGCTGCATGCTGATCTTTGATCCGCAGACAGAAGAGCTGGTTCCCCAGGTCTATCGAGTGCGAAGCGGCGTGGATGATCAAGGCCGCATGCCCGTCTCGCGGACCATCGTCGACTACGTGCTTAGCCACGGCCAGGGTGTGCGGACCTCGGATGCGCGCAGTGACCAGCGATTCAAATCGGGCCGAAGCATTCTGCAAGCTGGAATTCGGGAAGCCATCTGCGTGCCCATGCGAGGTCGGTATGAGCAGATCGGTGTGATCTACCTGGATACAACCACCCCTTCCGCCTCGACGCTCATCAACGGCGGAGCCGGCGAGAAGTTCAGTGAGAACAAGCTGCGTCTGGTACTGGCCGTCGCTCGGCAGGCAGCCTTGGCCATTGAGGACTACCGCTTTCAGCAGGCGCTGGTCAAAGCCGAGCGATTCTCGGCTATGGGCCAAACCATCGCCACTCTCAGCCACCACATCAAGAACATATTGCAAGGAGTCCGGGGGGGCAGCTATCTGATCGACATGGGGCTGAAACAACACAACGAGGACCTGATTGCGAAAGGATGGAGCATCGTTGAAAAAAACCAGGAGAAGATCTATCACCTAGTCATGGACATGCTCACCTTTAGCAAGGAGCGGGAACCGGACCTGCAAGAGGCGTCTGTCAATGACACGGTCCAAGACGTCTTCGAGCTGATGCAGCCCCGAGCGGAAGAGTGTGGGGTGAAGTTGGAGTGTCGTTTAAGTGCGGATGTTCCCTCATCGCTTTTCGATCCCGAAGCCATTCACCGCGCCGTGCTCAACATCGTCATCAACGCGGTCGAGGCGGTCGAGGGACGGGACGGCGGGTGCGTCGTCATCCAGACGGGCTACTCGCCGAACACAGATGAGCTGCTGGTCGAGGTGCGAGACAATGGCCCGGGGATTCCTCGGGAGCAGTTGACCCGCATCTTCAACGTGTTCGAATCGACGAAAGGCGCACGCGGCACGGGGCTGGGGCTGGCCGTCAGCCGCAAGATCATCCGAGAGCACGGCGGCGATATCACCGTGGAGAGCGAGCCCGGCCGAGGTGCCCGCTTCCTTTTGGCGTGGCCCCGCTTGGAACCGGAGCACGGACCCGGGGAACACACCACTTTGGCCGGATAGCGGCCGTATGGCTCTCGCACCTCAGGCGGCCTTGTGCTCTGGCCGAAGTCCCGAAAGTTGGATCGCCTCGCTCAGTTCGTGGGCGTGATGCGTCTGTGCGCTGGTCGGCCCACCGACACGATCCCAACGGGTCCCGTAGTCCCAGACAAACGCCTGCCGTTCACTTTGTTTCTTCGGGTTGTCGAGCGAGCGGGCAGGTCGACCTTAAATCAGGAGTTCACAAGGCGGCGACAAAGCGTGGGCCTTCAGGTCGCGCCGTCGACACGGGGATTGCAATGGCAGAGCCTTTGGGAGGGTCGTCTTCGTGGAGTTCCGTGACGCGGACCGGCCCCGCGCTTGCACTCCCGGCCGGCGGAACGATGACCCCGGCCTCCGGTGAGCGGTCGCAGTGCGCGGACGACTGAGGCCGGAAGCGGATGGTGCGAAACGTTATCGCAGGATGTGCTGAACCTTCGCCTTCCGATCCGGCTGAATCTCTCCGCCGCCTGCTCGGCCAATCAACAGCCCGCTGTCGGAATAGATCCACGCTTCCGGCGTGTACTCGCGAAGATAGCGGTTCAGAACGGATTCCGAGTCCACCCACTCCTTGTGGTAATGGGGCCGCTGGCCAAAGTGGTACCAGGTGTCATGACCGGTCGCATCGATCCGAACCAGCCAATAGCCCCCGTGGGAGTCTGGCAGCGCCCAAATCTCGGACTCCTGCCGGCCTTGATCCGTCCGGCCCGCCTTCACTCGCCTTTCAAACCCGTATCGTCGCAGAATCGCCCGGACTAATTCCGGCCGCGTGTGACGAAACGTTTCGCGCACAATGAACTGACTTGGCGCTTTCATGGCGGTCCTACCGTTTCATCAAGACAATCAAAGTTGCGACGAACTGGTTCATGCCGCCGTATCCGCAGGGCCGTCCTCTCGTCTCCGCACGCAGCCACGAACCCGCCCCACGATCCCAGGCCGCTCCCCTGTCGAAACCGTGCGGGAGAGCTTTTTAGCTAAACTTGGTCTCTCCGCACTGGGGTCCCCTTTCCGTCACCCACAGTTGCCAGCGACTCGGAATGCTTCGGCGTGATCATGCCGTCGCCGGCAACCTGCACATTCATCGTAACAAGAAGTTGCTCCATCCAGAGGCCTACGAATTCCACTTCCCATCCCTCCACAGCGGCTGTCGTCCTTAGCGGCGTCTCTTCTCGCCGGGAACCTTCGCCTGACCAAGCGGGCATCCCCATTGGTAGCGAGGTCTGCAAAAGCTCATTGATGTCGCCCGCTGAGTCGATCACCCGTAAAGCCCCGTCGGATACGTTTTCAAAAAAGAACTTCACATACTCGGCAACGCAGTTGTCTGTCAGCCGCAACCCGAAAATCCTATTCGCTCGATAAATCGTGTCCACCGACGAATCGAGATAGAGCAAGTCAGTTCCATTGTCGACATAGCGCAATATCGGAGGTCGCTGGGTAGTCGACAGCACAAACTCGAGGAGCCAGCTTTGTTGATAAAAGGGAAGATCAATCTTCCGAGAGCGTCGCGTCCCCGCCAGGATCGCGGCAGCGTGCGAATTTGACAGAACGGCAATTCGCCGAATCAACGTCCTCGATATCGACAAGTCCCTGCTGCGTAACATCTTCCCCTGCTCCCTGCCGTCCCGATGTGTCTGAACACGCTTAACGAACAACGCCTGACGATGTCGCCTCCCTAATCGGCCGCGGACGTTGACACCAACCGAGCCCTTCGGCCCGCGGACCAGCCATCAGCCCCCACCGTCGCGCGAGATCGGCTGGCAAGTGTCTCCGGCAGGACCATCTCAGATGGTTCCCCGTCGATTTCCTCCGAGGGTCCCGATGCGTGAGGTTTTTAAACACGGCTGATCGATCGCAAGGGATGTAGAACGAAGTGTCACTCCGCCCGACAGTCACGCCGCGCATGGCAAGCGTGCCTCAAAGCACAAGAACCCCCTATCGCATTTCGAGCACCTTGATGGGCAGACGTTGCGGTTTTGTCCGCAACTCTCCGAAGATCGGTCGTTTCCCGGGTGGTAAGTGGGGAAGTACGACTTGAAAGTTACCGATTCTGCGAAGCTCCTCTTTCGTTCCTTCTTCCCGCCAGTAGTATCCCAATGTCAGATCGACAAATTGGTATGTCACTTCGACACCGCTCCCCTTCGCCCCAGCGCTGTACTGGCGATACTCACGGACAGGCACAAGGATCCGAACGTTTTCAGAAAATTCGCTTTTGGCGCGTACCGGCGTAACAAAAGGCGATACCGGCGCGGCGACCCTCTTTCCCGCCGGAATATCCGGGATCCTTTTCACAAGATGGACCGTTCGCTTCTCTTTTTCCAGATGGATGTAGATGAAGTTCGGATCGATTGTGAAAGACGGAATTGTCTTATAGAGGCGGTTCAGCAGGTAAATGTCGCGTGCCGATTTGTTGCGAACGCAATAGTGGACTTGGAGCTCGTGTGCCGTCAAATTGAAGGTAACCGTCAGGGAAAGAGAGGATGGGTCGGCGTTGTGCTTATCTACCATGGCGGGCCTCCTGGCCAATTCGATGGATAGTATGTCTGCCGTCGGGGCAGCCCCATATCGTCTCGGATGCTATTCTCTGTGGGGCTGTCGTTACTGTGATCAGGTACGGGCTGAACGTTGCCATTGGGATCGGTCACTGTGTTCCCGCCTGCACCGACGGTTGCGCGCTCTTCACCGCGTGCCGAGGCCCCTTGTTGTCCAGGATAGCTATCGTAAGGGCCATTGTGATCAGTTCCATTGGCATTGTGATCGGCGTGCACCAGTTCGTGGCCTAGGATGACAGTGGCCCCAGGAGTGCCGGCGACGGGATCAGCAGGGTCGGTTGTATGGAGGTTCGGGTTCCATTCAACGACACTGTCTGATCCCACGCCTGGGGTCTGAGCGGCGGCGGGGTCGGCTGCCGTACAATAGCCATTCTCGTCGGACGTCTCGCGAATCAGTACCTCGTGGCCGCTGTTGTCGATCTCGCTCAAGAGCTGATTGCCGGACGGGAGGCTTGCGAGATAGTCCAGCGCTGCGCGCGTCTGAGCCCGAAAGGCCGCAGAACCTTCGATGACGATGCCGTCGCTGTAAGCTTCTCGCTGGCGGTCCGGACCGTGGAAGAGGTTCCAAAGCCAAACCTGGAAGCGATCCAGGAGAGACGGCGGCGCGACTGTTGGTGGGACCTGACCGCCGGCTCCGAGTTCACCGATCAGCACAGTCGGCATGCCGGTGACGATTGAGCCGCCGTGGGATGTCAGATCGCCAACTCGCGCGCTGGAAGCCCCGCCGATCAGGACGCCCAGGGAACCCATCGCGATCACATCGGGCGGCCCGACGCAGCTCGCCATATCTCCCATTCGCGCCGCCGGTGCACCTCCGATGAGTACGTTCGGACAGCCCATGGCGATCGGGCCGCCCACATGGGGCACTGTCCCGGTAACCATCGGGCAGACGTGCATGTCGCTAAGGCGTGCTGCTGGTGGCACGGAATGGCCTCCTCACGCAAGTAGACACACCGGATCGTTCCAACTAGGTGACCGACACAAACCGTAATGAATCAAGGCCCATGACACCTCCAGAAAACTCTTCGCTTCTCGAAAACAGTTGCCATCCCCCCGTGTCGGCATCCTCGAAAAAAACTGCTTCGGTCCCGGCGAGCAGTCGCTGCCGTGTCCGTTGGTCCCCGCATTCGAGCAAATTCCGAAGCAAGCTCGGCCACCAGAAAACAAACAGGGTGCTTCCCGCCGCTTGCTCACCGGTCAATAGGTTGTAGTTCGCGAGCGATCTCAGATGACCGCAAAGCTCTTCAACCGAATTCTGAGAAAAGAAAACAGCCAGCGCGTCCTTCCTCCAAGCGTTGTCCAAAAGAACCGAGAACAACTCGGGGTCAGCCCCCGCAGCGATCACGGGCGATGCCACCCTCGCGGCTTCCGGCGGCATCCAGTCCAACAAGTATTGAGGCGAGGACCGGACGTCCGGCAATTGCAAACCCGCCCTGTTGAGGTCCACTACGGCCACGACACTGCAACCTCGCGAAAGCTGCAAAGCGAGCATCGCCGGACTTGCCGGAGCCGTCGCGCACACCATATGCAGGAGTCCCGATCGCTCCACACATGTAACGACTGGGATGGGAGCTCCGCCGCGATCCTTCGGCAAGTCCGTGAAATCTGCGTGGACCGCTCTGTCATGGAATAACCGTATTTTTAGCGTCGTCTGCGTACCGATCTCGATTTCATCGCCGTCGCGAAGTTTCTCCTCTTGAACTTCGCGGCCGTTTATGCGGGTACCGTTCGGGCTGAGGTTCGTCAGCAGGCAGTCCGGGGGGAGGAAATGGATTCGGCAGTGTCTCCGAGAAACCGTAAGGTCGCCTTCGATCACCAAGCCGCAATCGGTGGCCCGCCCGACGAACAGAGACTGGCCCGGCTGCAAGACCGCCGTCGCTCCCGCGGCCGGCCCGTGAATCACCTCCAAGCGACCGAGTGGCGAACCCGGCCGCGCGCGGTCCTCGTCCGCTCCAGCTCCGGCCGTCTCACCCTCTGCAGCCGTAGCTTCAGCGTCGCTTTCGCTGCCGAGTCCTGCTTCTTCCGCCGCCGTCGGTCGCACCTTCGTCTCCGTTCTTGCCGACGGCTCTCCGCGGGCCGCTCTCGCCGTCTCCCAGTTCTCGCCGGTTTCTTCAGTCGTTGTACTCCCTGCGGCCGCGCCGCCCCGTTTGATGCCTTCCCCACTTCGGCCCGGCTCGGCACCAAGCAACACTTTCAGGATCGTGTTGGCACCAATGCGAATCTCGTCTCCGTCGGCGAGTTCAACTTCGCTCACATACCGTCCATTGACTTGCGTGCCGTTACTGCTCAGGTTGATGAGGCGGAGGAGTAAACCGTCAAACCAGAGACGAAAGTGGCGACGGGAGATGCTTGGGTCTTCCACGAGGGGAACGTCGCAGTCCGGCAGCCGTCCCACCAAAACCTCCTGGCCTGGGCGCAGTTCGAATCGCGTGCCGCGTCGCGGCCCTTCGATCACTTCGATGGTCGCCCGCACCGCGTTCATCGCTCGCCAATCTCCCGTGTCCGCTCGCCCCGCCGATGGTTACTTCGGTATCCCGTCACCCGCCACGTCGCCGGAAGCGTTTGCCGCGGTCAGTCACACGACTTCTGACCGGTCTTCTCCTTGTGAGCCAATGAAGGCGTGGTCGGAGCGGCCTCTTGGGGATCGTCCGGATCGTCCGGCGACGTGGGGCTCTGCGGGCTGCATCCGCTGCCCGATCCCGGTGCTCCGCCGCTGTTGATCTTCACCAGCGTGCCCTGGATGTCGACGCCCGCCGGGCCGATTGTGATGAAATTGCCTCCGACTTTTAGCGTGAGTTGCATCCCCGCCTCGATCACAACGTTCATGCCCCCCTTGATGTGGATCTCCTGGCCGGCTTCGAAGGCTTGAGTCATCCCCGACTTGATATGTTGAGCCTGACCGACCTCCAAGGAGTGATTTGCCATTTTTTCTTTGCAATCGCCGTCGATGGTCAGGTCGAGACTCGCCAGCTTTTCCTTGCGGCCGCCTTCCACCGTCAGCGACTGGGTGCCTTTCACTTTTTCCTTTCTGTCGCCCTCGATTGTGATGCTGACCCCTTGATCGCCCACTTTCAGCCGGGTCTGCTTCTCCACCACGAGATCGAATTCGCCGCCTGCGTCCGCCTCCCCATTGCCCACCATCAGTTGGTAGTTCCCTTCGATGTGCTCGACTTGATTCCTTTTCACATCGAGGTGTTTGTCTTGATAGACCATTTCGCGCTGGTCGCCGCCTTTCTGGCCGTCTTTTTCCCAACCAATGATTTGGTGCCGATTCCCGTAAATTCGAGTTTTCGAGTCATTGCGCACTCGGACGTCCATGTCTTTCTGGGCATGCAAAAACACACGTTCCTGCCCCTTCTTGTCTTCGAAGAACAATTCGTTGAACCCGTCGCCGCCCTTGGAACTGTTTGTCTTGATGTAGGTGCGAGTCTGATTGTCCGGCAGCGAATAGGGTGGCATCTGATCCGCGTTGTAGACGCTTCCGATGATCAACGGCCGATCGGGATCGCCCTCCAGAAAGTCCACGACTACTTCTTGGCCGATGCGGGGAATCGCCATGAACCCCCATTTTCTCCCAGCGAGATTCTGAGCAACTCGAATCCAGCACGAACTATTCTCGTCCTTTTTGCCCTCGCGGTCCCAATGGAACTGCACCTTCACCCGGCCGTACTTGTCGCAATAGATCTCTTCCCCTTTCGGCCCGACGACGACGGCGGTCTGGACACCAGCCACGCGCGGCTTGGGTGTGGTGCGCGCTGGCCGAAACACCACCGAGTCGGGGATGCAAGTAAAGCTGTTCGTGTAGGAGGCTTCGCCGACAATCTCTCGGGCTCCCGTCTCATACGCCATCGGTTCGATCGCCGTGTGCTGCACCGAGGTGATCACGTAACTCTTTCCTTCTTCGCTCGGCCACTGATGAGTTCCGATCCGGAACCTCGCCCCCGGGCTGAAGGTCTTGCAGAGGCTGGTGCCCGAAGCCACGTCGTAAGCCACCTCTTCCTCTTCCATCCGCCACTTGACCTCGGACTGCCCTTCCGACTTTTTCGCATACTGACCGGGGAAGTCGAAAACCTCGTATTTCTGGTTATCCGGCAGTTGGACGACACTGTTGGTTTGGGCCAGTAGGCTCGTTTTGGGCGTCTCGAAGTTGTAATCGGTGTGGGCCCACTTTCCGCTGCAATACTCGTAGCGATGCTGCCAGCTCGTGATGTGGTCTTTGATCGCATCTTCGCCGACGGTCGTGGGATAGTCGACTTCGCCGTCGTCGCAGTCTTTGTACGCCGTGGTACTGTCAGCAAGCACAAGTGTGTGCTTGCCATCTTCATGACGGAAGTAGTAAAAGATACCTTCCTGCTCCAGCAGCCGCGAAACAAAATTGAAATCCGTTTCCCGGTATTGAACGCAGTATTCCCACGTCTTGTGTGTCTCCTTCACCTCCGACGTGTCATAGTCACTGAAGCCCAGCTCCTGAAAAACCTGCTCGACAATTTCAATGACGGTCTTGTTCTGAAAAATGCGGCAATCGGAGGTCTGGGTCAGAAACCAAAGCCACGGGACGACGACGGCCGAGTAGTTCTGCCGGCCGTGCTCCATATCTCCCAGTGCGAAATAGCTGACGAACCCGTTGAAGTAGCGACGCTGTCCGTTCTCCCGCTCGATCGAAAATGTCACGTTCTTTCCCACAATGTCCGCTGGCGCGATGGAAGCGTCATCCCCGATCATATCCAGTTCAAACCGGAACAGCCGCGACATTTCTTCTGTGCCCCGAAACCCCGTCAAGACGAGCGTGTCCTCGCCGAGGGGAGTTGTGAGATTCAAGAGTCGGGTCTTCTGCGTGATGGCCATGGCTTCGCTCCGCCGATTGGTGCGGTTCCGACAGATACAATGACTCTTCCCGAGCGCCGCTGAGCTGAATGCGTTGGACCGAATCCGTAGCCAGCCGCCGCCTCTAAGACGCCTCCGGCCCCTCTCGGCCTAACCGCCCGGCCTATCGTTTGACCGGCGTCCCACCAGCTTCAGGACAAACGAAAACCGGCCGCATTGACCACACCCAGAGAACCGACAAGGACGCGTCCGCAACTGACGAGCCCAAGTCATCTTTTGTGATCCTGGAATGCCTTGAGACAAACCGAACGGGCAGACTGACGCGACCCATCAGCGGGGCTCTCACCCTCGGCGGTTCCGTCTGGCTTGTGCATCGGGTCAGCGTCTCGGAATCACAAAATCCGATGTAGCAATCCGGCGATCTGGATCAAAGGGGAAAAGGGGACCGAGCTAAGCCCAGTCCCCTTTCCGCTTGCCGTCGGGGTCGTGCCACTTTCGAAACGAGCGGCGTGGGAAACGGGATCAGGGCTCGGCCTGCTCCACCTTCCAGGTGTACTCCACGTTGCCCTTCTTCTTGCCAGCCGCGTCACACTCGGTGTAGGTCACCTTGATCTCTTCAAAGTTCAGCGAGAACTCCTCCATCGGTGGCTCTTCGGACTGGCCGCTCCCATTGATGTTGTAGCTGGTCACCTGAACGTTCTTCAGCTCGTAGGCATAGTACGTCTGCCGCCCGGCATCCGTGTACGAAGCCGTGACGTGAATCTCGACCTTCGGGAAAACCTTTCCCTTGCAGATGGCTTCCGCCAGCTTTGGGCTGGCCTTGTCCAGCTCCTTGACACACACGATGTCATCCAACACGACGTCGCCCCGGCGCCGCGTCGGCCCGGTCGCGCCTGCCATCGGTTTGTGGATCCCTTGGCTGAAAGACATCAGGTCGCTCCAGCCCTTATGGTCTTTATCCTGGGCTTCGCCGTCCACGCCGTCGAACTTAATGTAAGCCGCCATCGATCCTCTCCTCGTTCACATTAACGCTTGCAACCAAAGCCCCGAAACCACAGCAGTTCCGAGAATCCCGCCCGGTCGTCGTGTCGGTTTCGGCGGAGCCACTCGGCACTCAGAATGTGTCATTCTCTCTAGAGTCCCGTCGTTGCCCTGCTGCAACAGCGGCCACCGGCTGCCCCATTGCCCATCCGACCGACAACCAACTTGCTTCGAAAAGATTCTCGACGGTTTCTGCAAAAAGTTTCGTGTTTTCTGCAACTTTCTCGAAAATTGTGCTCTTTCCGGGAACCCGTTCACAGGGTGGAAGATGCCCTGTGCTGATCGACAACGGGAGGCAACGTCACCGTCGCACAGGCGGGTAGTCTCTGTTGAACGTTCCGCGAAGGTTTCTCGCTGAGCAGACGGAGCAGCAGCATCGGCCAGGATGCTGCTGCCTCAACGCTGGCAGCATCGATGACAGTGCCGCACAACGTCCGAACCTGGAGGTCGCCTCTTACCACAGCACAAGGCAACGCCTCGGATCAGCCCAAGCGATATTTTTTCAGTTTGCTGTAATAGGTGCTTCGTGGCATCCCAAGCAGCCGAGCCGCTTGGGCCTTGTTCCCATGGCATTCCCCTGAAGGGCTTGCAGCAACAGCTCGCGTTCGGAACCAGCGCTGCGTGGCGCGCTCCTCGCGACAACCGGGTCCGAAGACCGAGCGACCGATGGCGAGCTGGTGATCGGTTTCGTTTCTGCCAGATGAAGAGTGGGATGCTCTGCGGCCAACACGATTTCGGAAGGCAAGTCCCGCAAGGTAATGCGGGTGTCTTCGGCCAGCACGACGGCCCGTTCGACAGCGTTTTCCAGTTCACGGATGTTGCCCGGCCAGTCGTAGCGGTGCAGGGCTTCCAAGGCATCATCGTCGATGTGAGTGATCTTCTTGCCCGCGCGGCGGGCTGCCCGTTGCAGGAAGTGCAGAGCCAGTTCAAAAATGTCTTCCTTGCGGTCGCGGAGGGGCGGCAGTTCCAACGTGATCACATTCAATCGATAGTAGAGGTCTTCGCGGAACCGTCCTGCTTGGATCAGACGGCGGAGGTCCTGGTGAGTGGCGGTGATGAGTCGCACGTCCACGTGTACGGTGCGAGTTCCTCCCACTGGCTCGAAGGATCGCGTTTGCAGCACCCGCAACAACTTGACCTGCGTCTCGAGGGAAATGTCGCCGATTTCGTCCAAGAATAGGGTTCCGCCATTGGCCATCTCGAATCGCCCCATGCGGTCCCGGTGAGCTCCCGTAAAGGCCCCTTTGACATGCCCAAACAGCTCGCTCTCGAGCAGGCTCGGCGAGAGAGCCGCACAATGGACGGGCACAAACGGCCCCGATTTGCGAGGGCTGTTTTCGTGGATGACCTGGGCCAGAACCTCCTTCCCGGTGCCGCTCTCCCCCAGAATGAGAACCGACGCCTCGCTGCCCGCGACCTTGCGGGCCATCCCCAGAACCTTTTGGATCGCCGGGCTGCTTCCTTTGATCAAGCCACGGCGGAATTCCGACGGCTCCGCCGATGGTCGTTCTGGCTGACCGCCGGTCAGCTCGGCCTGCATCATCGCAATCCGCCGCTTTTGCTCGTCGATCTTGGCGGCCTTGAGCTGAAGCTCCTCGTTCAACCGGAGGAAGTTGCGGTGAATCTCCTCACTGTGCAACGCAATACTGGTGATCTGGCCAAGGGCGTTCAAGAAAGTGAGGTCTTCTGCGGAATACGGTGTTCCGTTGCTCTTGGGGCCGAGAGCGACGAGGCCGACCACTTCGCCGCGAATCTCCAGAGCGTGCAGCAACTGCACGCCCAGTCGCCGCAAAGCCTGCTGGACCGGCGAGCTGCTGCGGAGACCGGGGGGTGCTCGATGCAACGTCCCCTCCCGCCGGAGGGCCTCCAGCAGCGGCGGATCGGCCGCAAACTGCGACGGAACCGCCATCTCGCCCTCCGTGGCCAACAATTGGAATTCCGAGGCCCCTCCATCACAAACATACAAAGCCATCCCTTGCACGCGTAACACGTCCCGGCAAGATCCGATCATTCGCTGAGCCAATGATTGCCGATCGGCAAAATGGCCGATCGCGCGATTGATCTTCTGCAATGCTTTATCGAGCTGGTACTTTTCGCGGTAGAAACGCCGATCGACCGTTTGCTGCACCCGATCCCGCAGCCACAGTAGGATGATCACGACCAGCGTCACGATCAGGATCAAGAAAAAGGACTGCTGCGTCGACAACAGGGGATTCTTCACGCCAGCCAGCAAAACGGCCGTGGCGATGGCCGCCGCGAAAGCCACCGTGATCCCGCTACTGGCGAAATAGTAAACCATCCCCTTGCTGACAATCTGATCCATCAACATCAGCTTGAAACGGATGATCCCGATCCCATAAGCCGCCATGAAGAGCATGCTGGCCAGAAACATCGACAGCCGGGATTCCCATCCGAAAGAAAACTGAGCCCGCCCTTCGGGACCGAACAAAAACGCCAAAGACAGCGTGTAGCCGATTGGGATCGCCGCCGTCAGGCCCGCCCAGAAAATCCATTTCATCTGAGCGTGTTCGGTCGGCACCTCAGAGGTCGCAACGTTGTATCCGA
>JAADHY010000453.1 GCA_013151585.1 Planctomycetota bacterium | reverse complement strand
AATCTACACGAAAAAGGAGTTCGAGCCCCAGCGGTTTGCCGCTCGCTGGTCGGCTGACGGTCGCGGCTATCTGGTTTTGGAGAAGTCGAAAGCGGGAGGTCGCGACATTGTCCTGTACGATCCGGCCAGTGGACGTCGCGAGGTCTTGGTGTCCGCGTCGCTGCTGATCCCGCCGGGTCAGAACTCGCCGCTCACCATCGACGGTTACGCTTTCTCCAAAGACCGGTCCTTCGTGCTCATCTACACGAACTCCAAGCGAGTTTGGCGAAAGAACACGCGGGGCGACTACTGGGTCCTTGATCGGTCCAGTCGCCAACTTTGGAAGCTAGGCGGCGATCAAGCCAAGCCCTCAACTCTCATGTTCGCCAAATTCTCTCCGGACAGCCGCTTCGTGGCGTACGTTCGCGAGCGGAGCCTTTATGTCGAGGACCTGCGTGACCACACGATCCGCGCATTGGCTTCCGCCGGATCGGAAAACGTCATCAACGGCACGTTCGATTGGGTGTACGAAGAAGAGTTTGGCTTGCGGGACGGGTTTCGCTGGAGTCCGGATGGCCGGTCGATCGCCTTTTGGCAACTCGATACCAGCGGCGTGCCTCGCTTCCCGCTCGTTAACAACACGGATAGCTTTTATCCGCGCATCACTTGGATTCCGTATCCGAAAACCGGCCAGAGGAACTCAGCCTGTCGCGTCGGCGTTGTGCGCGTCGACACCGGCAAGACGCACTGGGTAAAAATGCCCGGCGATCCGCGCGACAACTATATTGCTCGCATGGACTGGGCTGCCCGCTCTGACCAAATCGTTTTGCAGCGCCTCAACCGCCTCCAAAACACCAACCGCGTGATGCTGGGCGACGCGGCCAGCGGCGACGTCGAGACCATCCTGACGGAACAGGACGAGGCTTGGGTGGACGTCCACAATGAGCTGAAATGGATCGACAGCGGAGCCTGGTTCACGTGGATCAGCGAACGGGACGGCTGGCGACACGTATACCTCGTATCGCGGTCCGGGAAGCAGGTCCGACGGGTCACGTCCGACCGCTTCGACGTGGTCCGGCTTCTGCACGTCGACGAAAAGCAGCGATGGATCTATTTCATCGCGTCGCCCGAGAACCCGACGCAGCGGTACCTTTACCGCATCCGACTGGACGGTACCTTGTTGCAGCGGCTGACTCCGGACGACCAACCGGGCACGCACAGCTATCGCATCTCACCGGATGCTCGGTGGGCCATCCACACCTACTCGCGGTTTGGCGTGCCGCCCGTCGTGGACCTGATTCGATTGCCCGATCACGAACGTGTGCGCGTATTGGCCGCGAATGAGGCACTTCGGGCGAAGGTCGCCAAGCTGAAGCGGGAGCCAGTCGAGTTCTTCCGGGTGGAGATCGGCGATGGCGTGAAGCTGGACGCGTGGTGCATCCGGCCGCCCGATTTCGATCCCAAGAAAAGGTATCCGCTGCTGATTTACGTCTATGGCGAGCCGGCTGGCCAGACGGTTCTCGACCGCTGGGGCAGCAGCAACTATCTGTGGCATCTGATGCTGGCTCAGCAGGGCTACGTGATCATGAGCTTCGACAGTCGCGGTACACCGGCGCCGCGCGGCCGAGCGTGGCGGAAGTGCATCTATCGGAAGCTCGGTATCGTGGGACCCGAGGATCAGGCGGCGGCCTTGCGGGCTGTGCTCAAAGCAAGGCCGTACCTTGATCCATCGCGAATTGGGGTTTGGGGCTGGAGCGGCGGAGGCAGTTCCACTCTCCATGCGATGTTCAAATTCCCGGACCTCTATAAGACAGGCATCGCCATCGCTCCGGTTCCCAATCAGCGGTACTACGACACCATCTATCAAGAACGTTACATGGGGCTCCCCAGCGACAATGTCGATGGCTACCGAAACGGCTCGCCGATCCATTTTGCTCATCAGTTGAAGGGCAACCTGTTGATCATTCACGGAACCGGAGACGACAACTGCCACTACGCGACCACAGAAATGCTGATTAACGAACTGATCCGGCACAACAAGCCCTTCACCATGATGGCTTACCCAAACCGCACCCACGCCATTCGCGAAGGCAAGAAGACCACCCGCCATCTGCGTCAATTGATGACGCAGTATTTGATCGAGCATTTGCCACCAGGGCCTCGCAACCGCTGAAGCCCAAAAGCGGGAACGGGAGCTTGGCCTGTTTGGCAAGTCGGGCTTTCGATCACGTGAGGACCCACCGATGAGGAGTTGCAACCGATGATCGGAATGGCTCAGAGAATGCGCCTGTTGTGGCTTGCGGCAGCCGTGTTTGCTTCGGTCGCTGGCTCTCTACGTAGCATGGCGCAGTCGACATCGGGCAACCTGGTCTTCAACGGTGGCTTCGAGCGCGACGTCGACCGTGATGGTGTGCCCGACGGTTGGCGGACGTCTGGTCGGAGACAGATTCGCCAGGCCCTCACGCTCGACCAGGGTCACGACGGCGGGCACGCCGCGAAGCTCCAATGCACCCGATACGTCGGCGGCACGCCAGACAGCCATGCCATGATCTGTCAAGTCGGTCAGGTGGGGTTGAAGCGCGGTCAGTGGTATCGGCTTCGTTTTTGGGCCAAGGGCCGGGGAATCGTCCGTCAAACGTGCGACGTGGCTGTTTCGAACACGCAGCCGTGGTATTCGTCAGGAGTGGGCGGTCGGTTTGTAGCGTCCGATCGGTGGCGGCGCGTGGAGATACTCTCCCGAGCTGAACGCGATGTGCCCGCCGAGACCAGCCGGCTGCAATTCTGGTTCCGCAGCACCGGCACATTGTGGCTGGACGACGTGGTGCTGGAGCCCGTCCAGATCAATGAGCAACTTCATCCGACGATCGCCACGAACGGAGTGACCAATCCGATTCCCAATAGCAGTTTCGAATGCGGCTCGGCGGGTTGGGGCAGCTATTCAACCGCGATCACTGCCTGGTCCGGCAATCTCAATCGGCTTGTGGGAACGGTCGACCAAACCACGGCGGCGCACGGCCAATGCAGCCTGCGCATCCGGATCGACAAGCGGCAGCCGATCGTTTACCACTGGGACTACTTCGATCCCGTCGTTCAGCCGGTCTTGTCGGTTCAGGCGGCTCATTTTGGTTGGATTCCGGTCGAGCCAGGTCGGCCCTATGTACTTTCGTGCTATGCGAAGGCGAACCGGCCGAACGTGCCGGTGCGCTTGATGGCCTACCAGCACGAAGCGAACCGACCAAGCCAGATTGTGCGGGTGGACACCGAATGGAAACGATACACGCTCGTGTTCACCCCGAAGAAGAACGCCATTTGGATTGCGGCTGGCCCGGACCTGACTCAAACCTCGCTGGGGTCCGCTACGGTTTGGTTGGATGCCTTTCAACTCGACGCTGGCCGAAAACCGCGCCCGTTTGTCACCCGAGCAACGGTGGAAAGCACAGTCGATTGTCCCGACGGGCCGGTCTCCACAGAGCCGAACAAGGGGCTCACCGTCGAACTCCGCGTCTGGAACGGGACCGATCAATCGCGCCACGTGCGGGGCCGCCTTTCGATCACGGACTTTTTCGACCGCGAAGTGTTCACGAGAAGGATCGCGTGCGACGTGGCAGCCGGCCGCACCGAGCAGCTCAAACTGTCGGGGCTGCTGTCCGGACGACGCGGCTTCTTTCGAATTCGATGGCAGCCGACGGATCATCGGCCGCCGTTCGACCAGACGTTGCGTTGCGCGATCATCGATCCCTACCCCGACGACGAATCCCCGTTCGGCATGAACCACGCTTATCCCTGGGACTTCTTGCTGCAGCTAGGCAAAGCGGCGGGACTGCTTTGGATGCGCGACTGGTCGGCCAAATGGCACACGGTCGAACCTGAGCCGAACGTGTGGGATTTCTCCAAAGTGGACCCGCAGATCGCCCGCGTGTTGGCCACCGGGCTGCGGTCGCTGATCCTGCTCCCCTTCCCATCGACGCCCTGGAGCAGCGCGGCCGACCCCGGGACTGTGCAGTCTTACGCGGGCAACAGCCGCTATCTGCGCAAGCGAGCTATCGTCGCGTGTCCGCCGAAGGATTTCGCTCTTTTCCGGGAATACGTCTCGAGAATCGCGGATCGCTATCACGATCGCGTCAGTTGGTTCGAGATCATGAACGAACCCCTCTACACAACGTACGCCGTGCCGGCCCGATTCGGATACCGCTTGGACGATTACTTGGCCATCTTGAAAAGTGCTTACCAGGCCATCAAGGAGACGGCGCCGGAGGCGAAAGTCATCGGCGGAATCGGCACGTGGGTCGAACAGGGAGTGGTGCAACGTTTCATTGATGCCGACGGGCTACGTTGGTGTGATGCGATGGATATCCACCTTTATCCGGTCACAATCGACCCGGAACTGTACGAGCCCGACTTGGCGGCCACGTGGCGAAAAATGCAGTCGCGTGGGCAAGCAAAGCCGATCTGGCTGACCGAGTTTGGGTGCTACGCAGACGACGATCCGTACCGGACTCCCAGTCGGATCGGCGACTCGGCCATGAGCCGCGCGAATTGGCCCGACGAGCAGGCCGCGTCCGAAGCGTTGGTTCAAACCGCGGCCGTATTCCTGACGCATGGTGTTCGCAAAATCTTCTTCCACGCGGGAACGTGCGGCGCGATCAACGGGCGCAACGGCGGTAGCGTGTTTTTCGAGTACGGCGGCGCACCACGGAAGATGTATGCGGCCCTGAGCGCGTTGGCCAACAGGCTAGGTCCGAATCCGAAGCCCGTTCCCCTGCCTGGGTCGCGCCGCGCGCTGCGGGCCTATTTGTTTGACACGTCACGCGGCGCCGTTGCCATCATCTGGCACCGCGGCGAGAACCCGCCCAAGCTGCACCTTCCGGCCGACATTTCTGCCTTCGACATCATGGGCAACCGCTTGCAGGAAAAAACAGTTTCGGTGACAGCCACGCCGGTTTATTTGGCGGCTCCACGCGTAGCCCCTTTGAGAAACTACCTCGGCCACCGCTGAATCCAACTTACTGGACGACCGGCGTTACGATTCAAAGATGCTCAGAGGATTGGCGATTGTGGACATCGAGGGGCCGGCTCGATCATCATGGGCGCGGAACGGGATGGTGCCCTTTCCGTGCCGCTTCGAGAGCCTGGGGGGTGTCTAGCGGAGGGCCCGGATCGCCCTGCTCCCGCAGCCAGCGGTTCAGCTCCTGGCTCAATCGCGTTCTGACTTCGGCCATATTCGGATCGGCCGCCAGGTTCCGCCATTCGTACGGGTCGGCGGCCGTTTCGTAAAGCTCCTCGGCAGGCCGACGAACATAGCGCTTTACCAAGCGATAGGTGTGTTCGTCGGAAGCAGCGTGCCAGACCCAGGTCGCCCAGTACGCGTTGTTGAGCGATCCGTCGCCCGAGATGCCCATCAAGTGCTTCTCGATGTAGATTTCGTTTGGTCGTAAGTTGCAAATGTAACGGTAGCGGCCGTCGAAAACCGACCGGATCGGATACGGTGGGCCTTCCGGTACATTGTTGTGAACGCCATAAGTGTAGCGACGATGTTGGTCGGTGCGTCCGAGCAGCACGGGCAAGAAGCTGCGGCCGTCGAATTTTCGAGCATCCGGATCCCCGCCGGCCGCGTCAATCAGCGTCGGCAGCACGTCGGCGTACTGTACCAGCGCGTCGGTTCTCCGGCCTGGCTGGATACGGCCGGGCCAGCGCGCGATCAGAGCTGTATGCAGCCCAAGGTCCCAATTGGTCCATTTGCAGCCCGGGAACTGGCCACCTTGCTCGGACGTGAACAGGACCAGCGTGTTTCTTGCCAAACCCGTTTCCTCCAGCGCACGCAGAATGTCGCCCACCTGAGAATCCATGTAAGTGATCTCCGCGAGGTAGCGCGAATAGTCTTGGCGCGTCCGCGGTGTGTCGGCCAAATAGGGCGGCAGCTTTAGTCGCTTCGGGGGATATTGAGACGGATCGCCCATCACCCAAGGCACGTGCGGCTCGACCAATGCAATCACCAAACAAAACGGCTCGTTGGAGTCGCGAGTCATGAGTCATGAACTCACGGGCCGGGGCCAAATCATGCGGCCGAGTCGGATTCCGGACGCAGTTTCGGTCGAACCCGCCGACCCACTCAAACGGGAACGCCTTCCTCGGCGCGACGTGCACTTTACCCGCCAGCCCAACCCGATAGCCCAGCGGCCTCAGATAATGGGGCACACTTTGCACCGTGGAACGACTGGCCGAATGGTTCCACGCACAGCCATTCCGCACCGGATACAGCCCTGTGTAAAGTTCCGCCCGACACGGCTGACAAATGGCCTCGGCCAGATACGCCCGATTGAAAGTGAGCCCTTGCGAGGCCAGCCGGTCGAGGTTCGGCGTGTGCGCGTTTTTCCCCCCGTAAACGGGCAACTCGAGATAGGTGCAGTCATCGGCCATGATGATCAAAAAATTCGGCCGATCCGCCGCAGACGTATCAGACAGCGATGCCGAAAGAAGACACGAAGCGAGCGTAGCGGCCACGGGGATGAAATGTCCACGCATCGCTGCAACTTCCTCAAAGATGTGGCACGTCTTCGAGAGACTATCACGTCCGTCACGGCTGATCCGGCTCTGCCGCCTCCCGCAAATAGGCGGCGATTTGCATCTCCAGCCGCAAAAGCTGCTGCCAAGTGTGCCAGTCCACCACCCGCGGCTTGTTCTGTTTGGCCTTGCTGTTGGCTTCTTCTCCCGCTTCGATCACCATTCGAAGCTCGTCATGAATGAACGCCAACAGATCGGTCAACTGGGCTCGCTGCGCCAACGGAAGCTCTCGGGGCAAAGGAGGCGGGTGGAACGGGAAAAGAACCTCTTCTACGCCGAAAAGATTCGAGCTCGTATAACCTTCTTCGATTTGCTGCGATTCGGCCACTGTTTGGCCCCGGCCTGTGGGACCCGCTTTCCCGCCCGAAGACTTGGCTGCTGATTCCTCGTCCTGCTCGTTCAGCTCGCGGGCGCGTGCCACAATCTCTTCCGGACTGCCAAAGACGAGCAAGCAGCGACCAATGGAAATATGGTCTCCCACCTCGAGGACATGCAGTTGTACCGGCCGTCCGTTGACCCGCGTCCCGTTGGTGCTGTCCAGGTCCGTCAGAATGATCCGGCCCTTGTCTTCTTGAATCTTAACATGGAACCGGCTGACCCGTTCGTCGTTGAGCTGAATGGCGTTGTCTTCTTCCCGCCCGATCGTGAACGGCGTCGGGATATCGGCATAGACCAACCCTCGTTCCATGCCGTCCAGAATTTGAAAAGTCACGAGGGCCATGCTGGGTCACCGAAAAAGTGCGTTCTTTCAATCAGCGGTATGGAGGCCGCCAGCCAATCGGCCGGATCAACAGGTCCGAGTCTTTCTGCCGGCCCGCTCGTCCGCAAGGAGCCGCTGCATCCGGGCCGGGTTTCGGAATTTTCTCTAAGCTCTTGTGTACCACGTCGCAGCAAGCGCCGTCAAGAAAACCGGCCCTTCACAATTCGATCGGATCGCTGTCGGAATAGGCGTCTTGCAGGGCGGAAGCGACCGTCTGCACCAGCTCCCGAACCCGGGGCGGCTTTTCCAGAACGGTGAACGCTTCGGCCTCCGCGGCCGCTTGGCGAAGGTCCGGAGTCGCATCGGCCGTGACCAGGATGCACGGGACGATCGGCTCGATCCGTTTGACAATCCTCAAGGTCTCCAGGCCGGTCAGCCGCTGCATGTGCATGTCCAGCAGGACAACATCCACGCGACGCTGCCGAACGATACGAATGGCCTCCTCACCGGATTCCGCCTCTAGGAAGCCCACGTACGGCTCAAACACCTCGCGAATGGCCTCGCGGAAGTTAAGATCATCGTCCGCAATCAACAACTGATAGGGCTTGCCGCGCTGAGCCACCATGGTCAGAACCTCGTCACACTCCGTGCCGTTCCAACACGCTGCACTTAGGCGGTCCCTCCGTGCACACCGAATCCGTGTTCGCCAACGTCGGGAGTCGATTCGGTGCTCGTCAAGTGTGGTCGGATATCAAACATTTTAGAGGTTGTCAATCTCGACCGAAAGTTCTGTGAGCGGTGGGTGAGGATCCGACCACGGCCCGGTCGTGCGTCCCTGTCAAGCCCCTTGTCCTCGTCGGCAATAGATCGTTCGCTTGTCCAGACGGCGATCACGCCAAAAGAGCCGCCAGCACCCCGGAGAGGACGATCCCGTCAAACGTGCCGGCCCCGCCGATCGACAACAGGCCGGTCGAGACTTTTCCAATCTCTTTCAAATGCAGCAAATCAGCTCCGACAAGCGGCCCGAGGATGCCGGCCACAAAGGCCACCGAGGCCCGTTCCGGAGCGTCCATGGGAAGTACCATCCAAGTGAAAAGTAGGCTGACGGCCGGCGAAATCAAACCCGGCATCATGATGCCGATGCCCGGGACCGGACGAGCCGCGAAGTAACAAGCGGTGATGTTGGCCGCGCTCACCAACGCCGTTGCAGCCAAAAGCGCTGGCCCGCTCGCCGCCAGAAACGGTAGTTGCCAGGCCGCAATCAGGCTGGGCACGACGCAGCCTCCTACATTCACCGCGATCACCGTCTCTTGACGCACGCGTTGAAAAGTCGGCGATAACCACCACGGGCCCCAAACGGCAAATGGATGCATGACCTGCAGCTCTTCCCGCTCAATGCGATGAACCGGAAGATTGATCAGCGAACCGATCAGGATCGCCAAGACCGCCAAGAGCGCCGCTCCGGGCGATAGATGCAGCCGGCTGAGCGCCTGATGCATCATGTCGACAAACAAGAAAGGCATCAGGAACAAAAACAGCATCACCGAGGCCAGCGTCAGACAGCCCAAGGCGGGCAGGACGGGCGGCATCGGCGGCTGCGAGGGCTGCATCGGCTTTCGCTCCGGAGAAGGCGAGGCAGAGCCTCGCGTCCTTGCGTTCCCAGGCAGAGCTTGAGGACGGGAAAGGTCGAAGCGTCAAAGAGTCGAAAAGCGATCCAACTCTTTCGTCCCCTCGACTTTCGACCCTCAATCCTCCACCCGGCTCACGCCGTGTCGACCAGTTCCGCTTCCACTTCCCGGCTGAAGACGAGCTCGCCGTTTTCGGCGTCCACGCGGATGGTCGTCCCTTCGGGATAGTTCCCCGATAGAATCTCGTTCGCCAGCCGGTTTTGCAACCGTTGCTGGATCACTCGCTTCAGCGGCCGGGCGCCGTAGGCCGGGTCGTAGCCTTCCGCCGCCAGCAGATCCTTAGCCGCATCCGTCACGTCCAGATCGTAACCGTTCTCCTGAAGCTGCTTGCGCAACCGGCTGAGCTGCAAGTCGACGATCTGACGAATTTCGTCCCGTCCGAGCGGTTTGAAGACGATGATCTCGTCGATTCGGTTCAGGAACTCCGGCAGGAAGTGATGCCGCAGAATTTCGCGGACGCTATCCTGGATTTCGTCGTCCCGCCCCTGGCTGGCCAAGTCCATGATCATCTGGCTGCCAATGTTCGACGTCATGACGACGATCGTGTTGGTGAAGTCGACCGTCCGGCCGTGCCCGTCCGTGAGGCGACCGTCGTCGAGGACTTGCAGCAGCACATTGAACACGTCGCGGTGCGCCTTCTCGATCTCATCGAGCAGAATGACCGAATACGGCCGTCGCCGAACCGCCTCGGTCAGCCGCCCGCCCTCTTCATAGCCGACGTAACCCGGCGGAGCCCCGATCAGCCGTGCCACCGAGTGCTGCTCCATGAACTCGCTCATGTCGATCCGGACCATCGCCCGTTCGTCGTCGAAAAGGAACTCGGCTAGGGCTTTGCACAGCTCGGTCTTGCCGACGCCGGTCGGACCAAGGAAGATGAACGAGCCGATCGGCCGGTTGCGGTCCTGCAGACCAGACCGCGCCCGACGGACAGCATTGGCAACCGCTGTTACCGCTTCTTCCTGATCGATCAGCCGCTCGTGGATGCGGTCTTCCATTTGCAGGAGCTTCTCCCGCTCGCCCTGCATCAGCCGCGAGACGGGGATGCCGGTCCACGCGCTGACCACTTTGGCGATGTCTTCGGCCGTAACTTCCTCGCGGATCATCCGCTCGCCTTCGCTGGCGGTGGCCGCGAATTGCTCCTCCAGCCTCTTCAGCTCCTCTTCCGCCGTTCGCAGTTCCTGCTCGGCCTGATGGGCCCGGATGTAGTCGTCGTTGAGGTTCGTTTGACGAGCGCGGTTGAAGGCGTGCTCGTACTCGGTCTTAAGTTGCTCGATCCGTTCCTTCAGCGGCTGCAAGCGGGACAGTAGATCCTTCTCAGCCTGCCAGCGTGCCTTCAGTTGGTTGACTTCTTCTTCGCGCTGAGCGATCTCACGCTGCAGTTCTTCCAGCCGGGCTTTGCTATCCGGGCTGGTTTCTTTGGCCAAGGCCGCGGCTTCGATTTGTAGCCGGGTGAGCTGCCGGGTGGCTTCGTCGATCTCGGTCGGCATGGAATCGATCTCCATGCGCAGCCGGCTGGCCGCCTCGTCGACCAGGTCGATCGCTTTGTCCGGCAAAAACCGGTCGCTGATGTAGCGGTCCGAAAGCGTGGCCGCCGCAATGATGGCATCGTCCGTGATCCGCACGCCATGATGCGTCTCGTACCGCTCTTTCAGTCCGCGAAGAATGGAGATCGTGTCTTCCACCGACGGTTCCTGAACGAAGACCGGCTGGAACCGCCGCTCCAACGCCGGGTCCTTCTCGATGTGCTTGCGGTATTCGTCCAGCGTGGTCGCGCCGACACAGTGCAACTCACCTCGAGCCAAAGCCGGCTTGAGCAGGTTTGACGCGTCGACAGCTCCCTCCGCCGCTCCGGCTCCCACGACCGTGTGCAGCTCGTCGATGAAGAGGATGATCTGACCTTCGGCTTCTTGGATCTCGCGCAGCACCGCTTTCAGCCGGTCTTCAAATTCACCGCGGTACTTGGTGCCGGCGATCAAGGCTCCCATGTCCAGAGCCACGACCCGTTTGTTCTTCAGGTTCTGCGGCACGTCGCCGTTGACGATCCGTTGGGCCAGTCCTTCAACAATAGCCGTCTTACCCACACCGGGATCGCCGATTAGCACCGGGTTGTTCTTCCGCCGCCGAGACAGCACCTGGATGACCCGCCGGATTTCCGCATCCCGGCCGATCACCGGATCCAGCTTGCCTTGTTCGGCCAACCGGACCAAGTCTTTGCCGTAGCGTTCCAAAGCCTGGTACTTGTCCTCCGGATTCTGGTCGGTCACTTGTTGGCCACCCCGGATGCTTTGCAGCGCATGCAGAACGTCCTGCTCCTCGACGCCGTTCAGTTCGAGCAGCCGCTTGGCCGTGTCGTCTACTTCGGTCAGGGCCAGCAGCAGGTGCTCGGTCGAGACGTAAGCGTCCTTCATCAGGTCGGCGCGTTTCTGGGCGGCGTCGAAGACTTTCATGATCTCAGGGCTGGCCGCCAGTTGAGCTCCCGTCCCGCTGACCTTCGGCAGCCGCCCCAATTCGCTGTCCACCATCGACGAGAGCTGGCTCAGATTGACACCGATCTTCTGCAGCAACGGTTTGACGATGCCGTCTTCTTCGTCGGCCAGGGCCTTTAGCAGATGCAAAGGCAGCAACTGCGGATGGCCGCGATCCTCGGCCACCTGCTGAGCTCGTTGAACAGCTTCCTGGGCCTTAACGGTCAGTTTGTCGAATCGAAATGCCATTGTTTCCCTCCTCGTCACGTCGGCACGAGAGTCCCCCTTCAACCGGAAATCACGTCCGACTTTTGTTCGGCCGTCGAGCCGTTTTGCTTCGAAATCGCTGTGGCTTCGGCGGTTTGACTGCGCCAAGCTGGCAGTGTCGTCATGCCGGTACACGCCTACCGCAGTTCCCGTGCCAACCGAGATGCCGAAAGCCGTATGCGCCTGCGGTAAGAGAAGCGACTGGGCCAACCGACGCGGCAAAAACTCGAAAAAAAGAGGAAAATCAGCGGCGGGGCCGGGGCATCCGCCACGCCGCGGCCTCGCCAAGAGCCCAAACAAAAAGCGAGTGGCTGCCAGTTTGACAGCCACTCGCTTTTGGTTGGTGTCCTGTCAATATGGCAGTGGCATGGTCAGTCTCTGGGGACGGCGATCATGTCCATCGTCAGCGTCCGTTTTGCTTTCCCGACGCCGTGGACCATGCACTTTGATGCCGCTGGCGGACGGTCCTGGTCGTAAAGCCACAGCCGGGCCCGGTCCATGCCCCGGGCGGACGGGTCGTCGCACACATAGTAGGTGGCCTTCGCGAGGTGGCGAAGATCGCTGCCTGCTTTCTCCAAGATGCTTTCGAGCTGGTCGAAGACATCCAGGGCTTGCTCCTGCCCGCGTCCGGGCTTGCGTGCGAAGAGGCTGGAAACGTAAATCTGACGGTCCGTATGGACCAAAGCGACCCGGCTGAAAATCTGTAACCGCCGGACGTAGGGCGGATTGTAGTACTCGACGGTGACGCCCGCTTTGCGGGACGATTCCGGCAGTCGAGCAATCGCTTCGATCTCGACGGGAGGTGGCGCCAGCCATTCGACAAACACCAAAGGCGGCGTCGGCTGGTTGGGAAAGTACTTCTTGATCGCTTTGCGTACGTCGTCCGCCGCAATGGCCGGCCGCAGAAAGACCTTCAGATGGACCAGATCCGTCCGTGACAGCTTCAGCTCTTCCAGCAGTGTCATCAAGGTTGACATCGACTGGTCAACCGCGGAGATAGTGAGGCCGCCTTCGGCCGGTACGCCAGAAAGATAGACGACCCCGCCCCGAGGTAACACGGCGGCGTCGGCGCAGTCTTTCTCGCCGGCGACGGCGTCGACTCGTTTCAAAGCCACCTCTTTGCCGGCATCGGCGGCCACCGCCACGGCGTCGACCGCCACCAAGGCGTCTCGGTCAGGCAGAGGCGTCAGGACGGTCGTGATCGCGGGACGCACCTCGGGCTTGAGCCTCGCTTTCAGCCGCTCCCGAACCAGATCGATCGTCGCAGGCGCCAAGGCGTAGACATTCAGACGGACCAATCGGTCCAGCCCCGAACCCGCAGCGTGCAGGACGGCTTCCAAATTGTCGAGAACTTTTTCGACCTGTTGGTCGACCTTTCCGGGGCCGACAATCTGGCCCTGAGCGTCCCGCGGCAGCAACTGCCGAGTGTGGACCAGAGGAAAGCCTTGAACGACGACGGCTTGCGACATCCCTTCGGGAGCGTCCAAAGCAAGGTATTCGATCGAGCCTTTCGCCGTTTTCGGAGACGCCTTTTTCGCATTACCGGTTTTTGCGGCGCCTGGCTTCGCGCCTCCGTTTTTCGTGTCGGTCGTTTTTGCGGGCGCCGTTTTCGCTGGGGCCGCTTTGGCGGTTGGTTTTTTCGGTTCGTTCTTCGGAGCGGCCTTCTGTTCTGCCCCTTGGGCGATCGTCGCCATCAGACAGGCCGCCAGGATCGCTGCGGTTGTGGAGAACCTTTTCACGGACAGACTCCTTGATCAAAGGTTGTTTCTAAGACGATGGTGTGTTTCCGTCGCGACGGCCAAGCCCCCGCCCGACGAGCCTCGGACGGGGCTGTTAACAGCGGGCGTTGGGCTGCCGAGTGATTCTTTTTTGCGCGCCAACACGGTGGCGTGATCGTCTCTGGTGTGCGCGGTTCGCTTCCCGCGTCACGAACACAAGCCGGGGGCCCGGCGACTCGTTTCCGGCCTCGGCTACACCTGTTCCGGCAGTTCGTAGCCTTTGCGTCTGGGGATGTCCAGAAAGCGGTTTGCTTCGTCGTCGCCAGGGAAGATTTCCTTCTCGGGATCCCATTTCAACGGCCGGCCCAGCCAACGGGCGATATTGCCCAGGTGGCATAGGGTCGCCACACGATGTCCGTTCTCAATCTTCATGATGGGATCTTTGCGCGACTTGACACACTCGAAAAAGTTCTGCATATGGTTGTCGCTCTTATAGACGCGAACGGCATCCGGCGGCAGCGGGTCTTTATCGAGCCCCTTCGGGTCGCACTCGTAGCTTCCGCGGATGATCGTGATGCGTCCCTTTTCGCCGATGAACGTCGCCCCGCCCCCGACTCGTGGATTGAGCGAGCTCAGGGTTACGACGATACCGTTGGCGTACTTATAGTTGATCACGGTTCGGCTGCAGGCCGCGTCGCCGCGATCGCGCTTGCCGGGGAGGTCCTGGACAAAGGGCTCCAGTTTCTCGGCGGGTTCCACCCAAATCTCGACCGGACCGGTGTGATCCATGTCCAGCGCCCACTGGACCATGCTCAAGCCGTGACATCCCCAGTTCAGCAGCTCGCCGCCCGAGTAGGGCCGGAAGGACATCCAGCCGGGACCGGCGGCCGTCTGTTCGGCCGGAGACGGTGGAAAAGTCGGTTCCGGCTCGTAGGGCACCCGGGAGACGTACAGGTTGACGTTGTAGGGGACGACCTCGTTCGGTCCACACCAACGGTCCCAGTCCAAGTACTCGGGGACCGGCTGCGGCGGAAACTTGGCCTCAAACGGACTCGGGTAGTTGTAGGCAATGACCCGTTGAATCTTGCCAATGCGGCCGTTGCGGATCAGCTCAACAGCCTTCCGCGTTCGGGCGTTCGATCGCTGCTGCTCCCCCGTTTGGAAGATCCGTTTGTACTTGCGGACCGCCTCGACCATCACGCGTCCCTCGCGGATCGTGTGCGACAAGGGCTGCTCCCCGTACATATCTTTGCCGGCCTGAGCCGCGTGAATGCAGGGCAAGTAGTGCCAGTGTTCCGGCGTGGCATAGATGACCACGTCGACCTCTTTGCGTTCGAGAAGCTTGCGGTAGTCGGTGTAGGCGCGGCACTTGTAATGCTTCGCCCACATCGCGGCCCGCCGCTCGTTGAAGTCAGCGACGGCGACGATTCGGGCTTCCTCAGGCGGCTTGCCCTGACCACCTTTGCCGATCTGCAACTGCGAGTTGCGTCGACCGCAACCGATGATGCCCACGCCGATCTGCTCGTTCGGGCTGACGGGCGGCTTGTTGGTAACGACCGTCGGTCCTCGGCCCGGTCGGGCAGGAGTCCCCTGTTGGGACGAGTTGCAGGCTGGCAAGAGCAGCCCAGTCGCTGCGGCCCCCAGCGTTTGGCCGAGCATGCGACGTCGCGAGATTTTCTTGCCGTGTTGAGTCATTCGATATCTCCCCGTGTGTTTCTAACGTTTCTTTCCAGTCTTCGTCAGTTGGCTGCCGCAGAACCTGATCGCGTCATTGCGCCACGACGGCTGCACCGGATGCCAGCCCAACCATCCGGCCCGCTCGCGCAATCGACGTACGGAACGGTCGCAGGAAGCGTTCCCTTTCCCCGTCTGGGTCCGCGCGGCCCTATTCCATCCATGCGGCGATAGGGCGAGGAGTTGCGATCAATGATCGCAAGGCAGACGCTACGTTGCTGTTGTGTTATGGGGCGGGCTCAGCTTCTGGCCAGTTCGGCGCTATGAGCCTGAATCTTGCGGATCGCTTTGACAATGTCGTCAATGTCGCTGCGGTCCGCGAGCAACAGGCTCTGATAAAATGCGACCGTTGTTTCACAGACCTCCTTGTTCCCTTTCAGCTCCTGGAAACTATCCCGGTAGGCTTTCAACCGAGCGGGCGAAAACAGACGTTTGAAGCCGCGCGAGCTGATCGCCTCATCGAGCAGGCCGTCATAATATTGTTCGTGATACCCGCCGCTGCAGGGAATTCCTTCGGCCCGCAAGGCTTTCATGAACTTGCTCCGCGACAGACCGTGGAACTGCTCCTTGTCATACCGGAATGCGTACAAGTGCCACACCGCCCGACTGTTCTCCGGCAACCGGACCGGCTGAATCCCTGGAATCTCTTTCAAGCCGGCCGTCAGATGATCGGCGTTTCGCCGCCGCACCTCAGTCTCTTTCACCAGCTTGTCGATCTGTTGAATCAGCAGCGCGGCCGGATAGTGCATCATGCGGTAGTTACTGCCGCGAGTGAAGCAGCCGCTGCCTTTGTTGGTCCCGAAAGAACGACCGCAGTTGTGGTAGGACCAGCAGCGATCCAGCAGCTCGTCGCTGTTGCCCGTGACGGCACCGCCTTCGCCGGACGGCAGGTGCTTCGAGTTTTGAAAGCTGAAGCAGCCCAGGTCGCCCAACGTGCCGCACTTGCGGCCTTTGTACTCGGCGAGCCACGCCTGACAGGCATCTTCGATCACCGCCAAGTTGTGCTTCTTAGCGATCTCGTTGATCGGATCCATGTCGCACGGCATGCCGTAGATATGCACGGGCAGGATGGCCCGGGTCCGATCAGTGATCCGACTTTCGATCGTGGCGGGGTCCATCGTAAGCGTTTCCGGATCGGTGTCCGCAAACACGGGCAGAGCCTTGTGCATCAGGCACACGTTGTACGTGGCGATGAACGTGTACGGTGAAACGATCACCTCATCGCCCGCATCGATGCCCATGACATGCAGAGCCGTTAGCAAGGCCGTCGTGCCGCTCGCCGTTGCGACGCACCGTTTGGCTCCAAGTAACTTCGCATAGGCCTCTTCAAACTCTGCGACCGTTCCGCCGCCGCCCGAAGAACACCACCGTCCGCTTCGGAGGATTTCCAGGATTCGCGGCTCCCAGGACTTGCGCCATTCCGGCCAGCCCGGCCATCCGCCTCGATGCGCCCGCTTGCCTCCCAGCATGGCCGGTTTGTCGGCATCGGCGGCAAAGATCATTGGAGCTCGTCCGGCACGCAACCAGGCCAGCGCGGCCGAACCAGCCGCAGCCGCTCGGACAAAACCCCGTCGTGTCACTCGCTTGTTCATCGTCTCGCTCCCTTGGTAAAAGCTCCTATCCCGGTCGTCAATTCTGCTTGCCACACGCACGCTGCCTGCAAAGTCTGGCTGGTGCGCCGGCGACTCTTTCGGTCTTGGAGCAAACGAGGACGTTTGCTCTACGCGTTTGCGATCACCGGATACACTTTGCGAATCGCCCGGATGATGTCATCCAGCTCTTTGTCGGTGAAGTTCGGGTCCATGATGACACCGCCGTGGCGGCCGATGATGTCGATCGTGCGCGGACAACACGCAGCACCGTACTGAATCGCTTTGCCCTGCGGCGTTTTGAAGCTCGGCCAATCCGGATGCACGGTCACCTTATCTTCGATTCGTTTGGCAAGAGGCAAGATGACCGAGCCAGCGGGCCCGTGAGCGGAGATGCCTTCCGCTCGCAGCGCTCGCAGGAATTGGTCGCGCCGCTTGCGGTTCCCCAAGTCCAGGTACACGGTGACACCGATATCGCCTTCCCGATCGGGCGACTTTCGCAGCTTCAGTCCCGGCAAATCGGCGATGCCTTCGATCACTTTGCGCGTGTTACGACGCAGCCGGCCGCAGATCGTCTCGAGCTTCTGCAACTGGCCTTTCAAGACCGCGCCGGTGAACTCACTCATCCGGAAATTGCACGAGGCGAACGCCGCGAGTAAGCCACCCTTGAGCTGCTCGCGATAAGGGGAGCGGATCGTGCCAACGTCGTGGAACCGAATGGCCCGCTCAAACAGCTCCTTGTCGTTGGTGACAACCGCTCCGCCTTCGCCTGACGTAATCGTCTTGCTGAGCTGGAAGCTGTTGATGCCGATGTCGCCGATGGTGCCGACGTACTTGCCCTTGTACTTTCCACCGACGCACTGGGCAAAGTCTTCCAGCACTCGGATGTTGTGCTTGCGAGCGATCTCCATGATCGGGTCCATGTCGGCCGGGCACCCTTGCAGGTGCACGGCGATCACGGCTTTTGTGCGTGGCGTGATCTTCGCCTCGAAGTCCGCCGGATCGAGATTGAACGAATCATCAACTTCGGCGAACACCGGTAAGGCTCCGGATAACACGACCGTGTCATAATCGGCGTACCAGCACCATGCGGGAACGATGACCTCGTCCCCTGGTCCGATTTCCAACGCCGCCATGGCAGTGAACAGGGCGGTGGTGCCCGAAGTGACTCCCAGAGCGTACTTGACGCCCAGGTGCTCCGCGTAGGCCTTTTCAAACTGGAGCACTTTTGAGTTCGGGCCGCGCCATCGGAAGGGAGCCCGAGCCTCCAAGACGTCTAGCAATTCCCGGCGTTCCACGTCGTCGTAAAACTGAGGGCCGTACGCTCGGAAACTGAGTCTCTGCTTCCGGACCGGTGTGCCTCCGTTAATCGCCAACTTCTCGGCGCCTTTGCTTTTGGTCGGCAGATCTGCCATTGCTCCCGACGACCCGGCAACCAGCGACGCGGCACCAACAGCCCCCACCTTTGTCAGAAACTCACGACGATTCTTCTTCGGTTCGCTCATCGCATCGTCCTTTCTGTTTATGTTCCACGAGGTGTGTGGCCGCCGTCGGCTCACGCGGCGTAATATGTCGCCACCTTCCGGATGGCTTTCGCCACATTCAAGATGTACTCTTCAGTCATATACTCGTAAATGGGGACCCGGATGTTCGTGACCAGAATCTTCTCGGCTTCCGGACATTGATGCTTGGAATAGTCCATGTCGGTGAGCCCCATCTCCTTGACGGGCCAACGGCCGGCGAAGAAGCCGTGCTTCTGGAACACAGGCTCTTTGTAAAGCGGATACTTGATATAACCGCCGACCACCCAAGCTCCCTCGGCCAACAGCGCTTTCACGAAACGCGACCGATTGCACCGGAACGCCTCAGGCCGAATCCGGAACATGTAGAACCAGTAGACGCAGCGATCGTCCGGATGCACCTGGTGTGGAATGAGGCCGGGGATATCGGCGAGCTGTTCGTTCAAGAGGTTGCCAAGGCGGTTGCGCTTCGAGGCGATCTGTTCCAACCGCGTGAGCTGGGCTGCGGCGACGGCCGCCTGCGGCTCGCTCATGCGGTAATTCGTCGCAAAGGCATCGAAAGAGACGGGCGTCATCCGGTTGTTGCCCTTGTCGCCGAACTGCTGCAGGTACGGGCCAAACCGCTCGTCGCTAGACGCGACCACGCCGCCGTCGCCGCACGTCACGTGTTTGGAGTTCTGAAGTGAGTGGCAGGCGATGTGGCCGACGCTGCCGATCGGCCGGCCCCGGTATTTGGCGCCCCACGCCTGGCAGCAGTCTTCGATCAGGATCAGGTTGTGTTTATCCGCAATGGCTTTCAGAGCGTCCATATCGCACGGGTTGCCGGCCAGATGGACAGCGATGATGGCCTTGGTCCGCGGCGTGATCCGCCGTTCGACATCGGCCGGGTCGAGGTTGTAAGTGCCTTCGCCCAAGTCCGCAAAAACCGGAACCGCCTGCTGGTAGATGATGCCGATGACTGTGCCGATGTCGGTGACCGGCGAGGTGATTACCTCATCACCCAGACCGATGCCTGCCGCCGCCACAGCGATGTGAATTGCCGCCGTCCCGGACGAGCATGTATGCACCCACTTGGCCGGATTGAACTGACGGTAGCGCTCGATGAGAAGTTTCGTTTGCGGTCCATAACCTCCCTGCCAGTAGAACAAAGACCGTTGCTGAAGCATCTCGGAGAGCTGATTCAATTCCCGCTGCCCCCATCGCGGTTGGGCGGCTGGACGGGACGGGACAGCCTTCTGGCCGCCGTCAATGGCCAGCGGTGATTTTCGGCTCGGAGTTTTCTTCTTGGCCGCCATTGCCGCCCCGCCCAACATCGCTCCCGAGATTCCCACAACAAACTCTCGCCGCGAGATCGATTTTTTGCCCGCCATTGCACAATCCTCCATCTCTAGTGAGCCTAGGTCTTTTGCCGTTCGGTTTTCGCCAACTCGTGCGCATACGCGTGAATCTTCCGGATCGCTTCGGCGATCTCGTCCATGTCACTGCGAGGACCGAGCAGCATCCGCTGAGTGAACCACACGGCCTCTTCGCACAGTTTATCATTTTCCGGGCAATTGTTCCGGTCCGGCCACTGTCCCACCGTTTTCTTCCCATAAACGCGCAAGTATCCGCGCGAATGCAAGGCATCGTCGATGAATTTCTCTTTGTTCAGCGGTCGGTACCCGGTCGAGCAAGGAACGCCTTCTGCCCGCAACGCTCGAACGAATTGGTTGCGGGACAAGTTGGCAAACGCCTGGCGGTCATAGCGGAACATGTAAAGGTGGTAGGCATTCCGGGTGCAACCGCCATACGTGCGAGCCGGGTGAATGCCCGGAATCTCGCGAAGCAAACTCGAAAGATACTCGGCGTTTTCCGTGCGTTTTCTCGCTCGCTCTCCCAGCCCATCCATTTGACTCAGCAAGATCGCGCCTTGGAATTCCGTCATGCGCACGTTGGTGTTGCGACCGCCGGTGTAAATCGTGCTCGGGACCCGTGACCGCAGGCGGCGGCCACAATTGTGAAACGCATGGCACTTATCCGCCATTTTTTCGTCGTTGGTCAGAATGGCCCCGCCTTCACCCGAGCAGAGATTCTTACTGAGCTGGAAGCTGTAGCAGCCGGTCGTTCCCCAACTTCCGACGCTGCGGCCACGCCACTCGGCCAAATGAGCCTGGCAGGCATCGCCGATCACCGGCACGTTATGCTTTTTGGCAATTGCCAGGATGCGGTCCATGTCGGCCGGTGAACCGCCAATGTGCACCGGGATGATCGCCGCCGTCCGATCCGTGATCGCCGCCTCCAACTTGGCTGGGTCCATCAGAAAGGTCTCGCGGTCTGAGTCGACAAAGACGGGCATCGCGTAGTGCTGCAAAACGACTGTCACCGTGGCCAAAAAGGTGTACGGCGGAACGATGACCTCATCGCCCGGGCCGACGCTCAGCGCACCCAGAGACGTATACAGCGCACTGGTCCCACTCGACACGGCGATGCAATACTTTGCCTGATTCATCCTCGCGTAGACGTCCTCGAAACGGGCGACGCACTGGTTGCGATTCCAGCGACCCGATCGCACGACTTCCAGCACAGCCTTCTCATCGTCGGCGTCGACCAGCGGCCAGGCCGAATATCCTTTACCGCGTGATCTCACCGGCCGGCCTCCCAAGAAAGCCGGTTTCTT
>JAADHY010000698.1 GCA_013151585.1 Planctomycetota bacterium | reverse complement strand
CACCACTAAGCGGCTCCGACGTTTGCTCGGGGGAAGCGTCGATCACGATCTGGTCACCGAATCCATCGACCGTCTTAACCGCCAGTACGCCGAAGAGAACCGGCCTTACGAGATCCGGCTGGAACTGGGCGGCTATCGAATGGCGCTTCGGCCGGAGTTCGAAAAAGTGCGCCACCGAGTGTACGGCCTCGGTCCCAAAGAAGTGCGACTCTCCCACGATGCGTTGGAGGTCCTGGCTTTGGTCGCCTACTTCCAGCCCATCACTCGTCGCGAGCTGGAACGCAAAGGCCGGCCGAACGCGGGGGGCGTTCTTCGCCAACTTTTACGACGCGAGCTCATCTGCATCAAGCGTGATCCCGATCAGCCGAAAGAGGTCAAGTACTGCACGACGCCCCGCTTTCTTTCTCTTTTCGGCCTCGGAGACATTGACGAACTACCTCAACCCGAGGACTTCGAGTTCAAATAACGCGGCGGCTTTCTTGGGAGAGCTTATTGCGTCGCCTCGCGATACCGCTCGAGTAAGGCCGCGCCATTGCCGGCGCTGAAATGCTTCCCGACCGCGAGGCAAGTCCTTCCGCGCCCGTCCTGCTCCCTCGCCTGATTCTCCCTTTCTGTTCCTCGCCACGTCAGGCAGGACCGCTCTTGTCGTGCTCGTGAAACGTGAAAAAAGTGATCCCGCCGAGTTTCAGAGGCTGGATAGCACGAGGGTGCTGAAAAAAGTGCCCAGGCCGGCGCAAGGAACGACAGGAGATCGCGCGATGGCGGATTGTTGTAACTTGACAGCAGACTGATACCGTCGCGAGCTAGCCAGGGGGGCGCCCAGCAGTGGTTACACCGCCGTGTCTTTTCCCGGAAGGCCGTACGTTATATAGCAATGAAACTTGATAAGCTTTATAACCTTTCTTTGTTATATTTAGTTAAGCTCGGCAGGCTTTTTTTTCATAATCGTCCCGCGTAGAATGCGTTCCCAATTATTAAATCGGACCGGCTTCTTAACGGTTGTCGTTATTTTCATTTGGCAACATCATCGCCGTGGCAAAGCGTCGGCCGTCAGTCGGTGGGCCGTTGTGCGTGTGGTCGATCGTCACTCGGCTAGGCAGTTTTTGATGAGACGGCGGCCGTTGTCGCGCGGCTGTGTCACTGCCGACTCAACGCTAACCGACGGCGGCGAAGTGATCCGGTCCGATGCGGTGTTAGAGCGAGCATCGTGGGATCCGAGAACCACGGAAAGGGGAGACCTTGTTTCCACAGTGGTTGGACCGACTGAAGCCTGCAGCGGGAATCGTGATCATTGCGGTTCCGGTTTACGTGATCGGCCTTATGTATTATGCCGGGTCGCCGCAAACGTGGCGGGTCGGGTACTCGCCAAAGCAGCCCAAAGCAGCCGGTTCCCTTCAGTCACGCGGTCCATGCCGGTCAGCTCGGACTCGACTGCCGCTATTGTCACACGACGGTGGAAGAGGCAGCCACGGCCGCTTTGCCGCCCACGTCCATTTGTATGAATTGTCATGAGCGCATCGCGCCGAAAAGCGATAAGCTCTTGCTTGTCCGGGAAAGCCTAGCCTCCGGCTCCCCGATCCCATGGGTGCGAGTGCACAAACTGCCTGACTTCGTCTATTTCGACCATAGCGCCCACGTGCGCCGAGGCGTGAGTTGTGTGTCGTGCCACGGGCGGGTGGATCGAATGGAGCAGATCGTTCAGGTGAAGCCTTTGAGCATGGCGTGGTGCCTGGATTGTCATCGGAATCCAGACGCCCATCTGCGTCCGCCGGACCTGGTGACGGATTTAGGCTGGGTGCCCGAGCAAGACCCCGCGGCGATCGGACAGCAGGTGCGGACTCAATTGAACATCAATCCGTCAACAGACTGCTCAACATGTCATCGCTAGAACGCAGTACGTCGAAACGTTATTGGCGAAGTCTCGCGGAATTGCAAGACGCGCCGGAGTTCCGCGCCTTCGCCGAGGCGGAATTTCCTCACGAGGCCGATCCGGCCGGGATCAGTCGGCGCCGCTGGCTTCAGATCATGGGAGCGTCGTTGGCGCTAGCCGGAGCGGCCGGTTGCGAGACCGATCCGCAATTCATCTTGCCCTTCGCAAAGCGGCCGGAAGGACGTGTTCCGGGAAAACGCGAGCATTACGCCACCGCGATGGAGCTTTCGGGCAACGCGGTGGGGCTTTTGGTGACGTGCGTCGACGGACGCCCGATCAAGGTCGAAGGGAACCCCGCCCACCCTTTTAGTTTAGGGGCGACCAACGTCCTGGCGCAAGCGGCCATTTTAGAACTGTACGATCCGGATCGAAGCCGGCGACCGGTCCAGAAGGGGCCACACGGGGGAATTACTCAGCGTGGCGGTACCGATCAAACGCCTTGGAACCGCTTCGACGCGATGCTGCGAGGGGTCATGGAGGCGGCCCGATCACAGCAGGGAGACGGCTTCTGCGTGTTGGCTGAACCGTGCAGTTCGCCCACATTGGCCCGATTGCGGCAAGAATTTTTGAAGCAGTTCCCGCATGCTCGCTGGTTTGAATACGAGCCGCTGACGACGGACAACGAGCGAGCGGGGGCGGTGCAGGCTTTTGGCCGGCCCTACCGATGCCATTTCGAGCTGTCTGAGGCACGCGTGATTGTTTGTTTCGAGGCGGACTTGCTCGGTTCGCACCCGGGGGCCTTACGCTACGCCCGGCAATTCGCCCAGGTTCGGCCCGCCGCCGACGGGACCATGAACCGGCTGTATGCGGTCGAATGTGCTTATTCCGTGACCGGTATCGCCGCCGACCATCGCCTCTCGCTTCCTCGCCGCCGGATCGGCGCATTCGTTGCCAAAGTCCTGGAGCGTATCGAGCGGCTGGAGCGGGGTGAGGATTCTGCATCGGAGCCGGCTGGGGAAAGCGCCGAGTTCGCTGATCGATTCCTCGACGCGGTCGTGGAAGACCTTTCGAAAAATCGAGGCCGCGGTGTCGTCGCCGTAGGCCCGGAGCAGCCACCGGAAGTCCACGCCGCCGCGCATCGGCTGAACTCGCTGCTGGGCAACGTCGGGAAAACGGTTCGATATGCGGAGCCTCCTGATCCGGACCGCCTGCTTCACGTCGAAGCGATCACCGAACTAACTCATCTGATGCGAGACGGCAAGGTCACGACTTTGCTGATTCTGGGCGGCAATCCGGTTTATGACGCTCCGGCGGATTTGGATTTTGCGGCAGCGCTGGAGAAGGTCGCCACATCGATCCATTGCAGCCTTTATCGAAATGAGACCTCGCTACTCTGCGATTGGCATGTGCCGCAGGCGCATTTTCTGGAAAGTTGGTCGGACGCTCGC
>JAADHY010000574.1 GCA_013151585.1 Planctomycetota bacterium | reverse complement strand
TGTCCTCAACCGATCGGCCGCCGCTTCCGGCGTGAAGTCCCGCTGAGACTCGCAAAGCATTTCATATCCCACCATGAACTTGCGCACGGTCGCCGAGCGCAAGAGAGGCGGGTAAAAGTGAGCATGCAGTTGCCAGTGGGAATCGTCTCCGGTCTGCGACGGAGCTCCGTGCCAGCCCATCGAGTAAGGAAAGGACGTTTCAAAAAGATTGTCGTAGCGTGTCAGGAGCCGTTTCAGCGTGACGGCCAGGCTGTTGCGTTCCGGTTCGGTCAAATCCGGCAGACGCGTGACCGGGCGTCGGGGCAACAGCAGTGTCTCGAAAGGCCACATGGCCCAGAAGGGGACCAGCGCGACCCAGTGTTCCTCTTCGACCACGATCCGTTCCCGCCGCCGGCACTCGGTTTCCAAGTAATCTATCAACAGAGGGCGACCATGCGATGCCAAATACTGGCGCTGTTGACCTTCTTCTTTGGCCGGCTCGTTAGGCAAGAAATCGCTGGCCCAGATCTGACCGTGCGGGTGTGGGTTGGAACACCCCATGGTGATGCCTTTGTTCTCAAAGACTTGGACCCAGCGGTATTTGTGGTCCAGCTCGACGACCTGATCGGACCACACATCAATGACCGCTCGGATGTCTGACGGCGTCATTTCCGGCAACGTCAAGTTGTGCTTGGGCGAAAAACAAATCACGCGACAGGTGCCGCGAACCGGCTCGGCCCGCAGCAGCGGGTTTCCGCTCCCGTCGGGGGCTTTGGGAGATCCGTCGGGGAATCGGTCGTTGTCTTCGCGGTCGTCGAGCAGCGCACGGAAATCGTTGGTAAAGACGTACGTCGCTGTGTAAGGCGGGTTGACGGAGCCGTCGGCCCGCTGGTTTCCGGGGCAGAGGTAGCAGTCCGGATCGTATTCGGGGAGTGTTTCCGGAGTCGCCTGTTCATGTCGCCCCTGCCAAGGACGCTTCATGCGATGCGGGGACACCAACACCCACTCGCCCGTCAACGGATTCCGCCGCCGATGCGGCCAAGTCTGTAGGAAGTCCGACATTGTCTTCCGGTGCCAACTCTGTGATTTGCCTCGTTTCTTATCACCCTTCCGCTCGAACGATGTGAGCGCCACGAGCGGGCCGAGTGACGAAAGCGGTGGGAGTGATTCCGAATCGCTCCTGGTACGATCGGCCGATCCGTTCGACGACTTGCTCCACGGCGCCAGTCCGCACCAGCGTCACCGTACAGCCGCCGAATCCGCCGCCCGTCATGCGCGATCCGATCACGCCGCCGGACGGGCCGATCTGCCGAGCCAGCTCGACCAGGGCGTCCAGTTCCGCGCAACTGACTTCGTAATCGTCTCGCAACGAGTCGTGGCTGGCGGCCATCAGCCGGCCCAACTCCTCCCAGTTGCCTTTCTCCAACGCCACAGCCGCTCCGACCGTCCGATCGTTTTCGCTGATCACGTGGCGGGCGCGACGGTAAAGGACGTCGTCCATCCTCGAACGAGCGCCTTCCAGTTGCTCGAGCGTCGCGTCCCGAAGGGCCGGCACGCCCAGAAGCTGAGCCGCCTGTTCGCATTGCCGCCGTCGTTCGGCATACTCGCCGCCGGTCAATTCATGTTTGACGTTACTGTTGATGACCAGCACGGCCACGTCCGGATCGGCCAGCGGTACCGACGCTGTTTCGAGCGTTCGGCAGTCCAGAAGCAGGAAGTGGCCCCGTTTGGCCAACACCGACGTGAACTGGTCCATGATCCCGCACGGGACGCCGGCGTAATCATGTTCCGCCTGCTGGCACAGCAACGCTTTCTCCTGAGGGGGCAAGGTTGTACCGCTGACCGCTTCGATCAAAGTTGCCGTCGCCACTTCCAGGGCCGCACTGCTGGAAAGCCCCCCGCCCAACGGCACGGTTGAGCCGACGACGATGTCGAGCGGTCCTGGACGCAGCCCTCGCTTCAGGCACCCGGCCACAACTCCTCGGACGTAGTTCGACCAGCCTTCACCCCGCGGTACGGTTTCGGCAACCTCGAACGTGACCGCCTCGTTGACGGTCGTGCTGAAAAGGCGAATCGGGGCGGGGGCGACTTCGGTGGTGCAACCGGCCGAGCCGTCCGATGCGGGCATGGGCCGGGCTGCTGCCAGAACCGTGTACCGGTCGATGGCCATCGGCAACACGAAACCGTCGTTGTAGTCGGTGTGCTCGCCGATCAGATTGACCCGGCCCGGCGCCGCAGCGATCCACTGAGGCTGCCGGCCGAAACGGTCCTGAAACTCGGCCGCCGTCTGCTCGACTAACCGTCGGAGCGGCACCGTCTCTTCGAGAAACTGGCCGTTCAATGCCATCCCTTCTCCTTGGTTCTTCCCCCTCGCCACAAAACCGTGCGCGGAGAGGCTCGTTAGTCAGCGGCTCGAACCCAATCGGTGAACTGCACTTTCCCATGCACGTTGTGAAACCGCACGGCCATCATCGGCTCCCCGTCGATCCGATCGACCGTGACGGACAGAAAGCCACCGATGACTTGCAGGTACCGGTGTCGATCCGGCCGAAAGTCGCTGTTTCTCCAACCACCCGCATGCTGGTCGCTGGCGGGGCCGCACGAGTACTCTCGCACGCCCGTTGCGGGATCGATCGACATATACTGCCAATGTCGATCCCCGCAGATCACGACCATGTTTTTCTGCCGGCCGATGAATCGCCGCAGCTCATTGCCTTCGTGGGCGAAGTCCTTGTTCGCATGGTTGTCATGTTTGCTGTCGCGATCCGGTCCGACTAGCGGCGTCGGACTGATCAAGATGCGAAACGTCGCGTCCGATTGCTGCACCGTTCGCTTGAACCACTCCTTCTGCGTCTTACCCCAGATGGTCTTCTCCGGGCCGTCAGGCATCGGGTTCGGACTCCGGAAGTCGCGGCCCTCAACCAGCCAGACTTGCAGGTCCTTACCCCAACGGTACGTGCGATAGGTCGGACCACGCCCCATCGGGACCTGCTCGCGAAAAACAGCCAGCCCTTGCTGGAACGTGAACCGAAACATCTTGTCGTTCTTCATCGACGGCCAGCAATCGTTCTGCCAGGTGTCGTGGTCGTCTTTGATGAAGTAACTGGCCACCTGGCAATGAAACGCGACATTCGTGGGACGGCTGTAGGTTCGCTGCCAATGATACCGGGCCAGCTCGATCGTCTTAGCCAGTTTGTCGTAATAAACGATGTCTCCCGTGTGGACGAAGAAGCTGGGATCAAGCTTGAGCATCTCCGGGTAGATGTTAAACCCGTCCGGCCGATCCTGGTCGCCGAAGCCTTGACCGGTCGATACGGTGAAGACCACGCGGGCGGGCTGATCCGGCGCCGGAGCGGTGCGAAACCGGCCGATCCGGACTTGGCCAAGCTCAGCATTTGCAGAGCGACGACCTTCGACCTGCACCTCGTACCGCGTGTTCGGACGAAGGCCGGTCAGTTCGAACTGGTGCGTAAAATCTCGCTCTGGGTTGACGTCCGCCCACTCGGTCTGTTCCCAGCGATTGGCCCCTTCCGGCCGGTAGCGAACCCGCACCTGGCCGGCCGATCCGGGTGCCGCGTGCCGGATGTCGGCCACGGTGAGGCCGTCCGGATAAACGACGCCGATCACGCGCTGTCGTTTCCGTCTTTTCGCCCGTCGCTGTTCAGGCTGTTCTGCATAGCGGAACTGCACCATGGGCGCATCCGGCGGGTTCGGCTCCGGCCGCAATGTCAGCCGCGTCCACACGATGGCCGACCGATCTGTGACTTCGCCGATCTTGAAGCCGGTCGCTTGGTAGGGGCCCTCTGCAGCCACCGCGGCCGAAATTGGCACGGCAATCACCATCCATGCAAAAAGGCTTTGTCGCACAGCTCGGGGCAGCATCACATCAGCCTCCCTTTCTTGTCGCTGTTCGTCGTCCTGTATTCGCATCGCGAGTCGGTTGGAGTCTCGACCAGCAGAGCCCCCAAGCCAAACAAGACGTTACCGGGGCAAAACCGCGCCCGATCCGCGCGGCCGTCAGGAACACGATACCGGCTAATCGAAGCTGCTGCAAATCGAGCCCTCGCACTGCGCTCTCGACAAGGATGACGGTACGCGTTTGAGTGGTCCGCTTTCGTTGGATACAATCCAGAAGAACTGGCGCAAAACGAGCGACCGACGCTGCTCATGACGAGATCGCAACAGTCTGTCTCGCGGCGCACTGGCGTTTCTTGCTCTTTTCGATCTTCGCAGCTTGGTGAGAACCCAATCGGTTCTCCGATTACTCGGCGGCGTCATCGCACAGAATCCTACGGAAAGAAAATGCGAGTCCGGCCGTTGTCGGAGCCGTGAGTGTGAATTCATCTAGCTCGCCTGCGACAGGGTGGATTTTGAGAAAAGGCAAGGTTGTCTGTCCATATGCCCGTCATCAGTCGGTTCTACGGCATTGTGGTGTATATGCACTGGCGCGACCATTCGCCGCCACACTTTCATGCGCGTTATCAAGATGACGAGGTGTCGATCGAAATCGAAACGGGGCGCGTCCGAGGTCAGATGCCTCGTCGGGCCATTGCGATGCTTCAAGAGTGGCGGCAGGTTCATCGTGAAGAGCTTCTGGACGACTGGGGCCGTGCGCAGGCGAAAAAGCCGATCCTTCCGATCGAACCCTTGGAGTAAAAGTTATGTTCTTGCACGTGATTGACGCCGAATACGTCCGCGACTACGTAATTCGAATTCGTTTCAACGACGGTACGGAAGGGGAAGTGGACCTGGAAGACGAACTTGAGGGCGAAGTCTTTGGGCCGTTGAAAACCCTCGAGAATTTCCGTGCGTTTTCTGTCGACCGAGTGCTTGGCACGATTGTTTGGAAGAACGGAGCAGACCTCGCGCCGGAATTCCTTTATGGCAAGGTGCAGCGGGCTTCGCCCGCCTCCAGGGCCGGCAGTACAGGGTAGGCGGCGGGGAAGGTCGGTCATCGTCAATTGCAAACGTGGTGAGTGCAACGGAGCAGGAGAGAGCCGCGGGCGCGGTGAAACCCGAGCCCGTCGTCAGCGGATTTTTCTTGTGGGGTGTCGATCTCGGAGCAGCTACGAAGGGCCACTTTTGCTTTCAAGGATTTCAAAATCATGACGTGGTTGTCGCTATCGATCCTAACGGGAGGATTGCTTTTCCAGGCATTCGATGCCGACCAATCGCGACTTTCAGCAGTCGGTCGGCCCAACATCCTTTGGATCACTTGCGAAGACATCAGTCCGAACCTGGGCTGCTATGGCGACCGATTCGCCCGGACGCCCGTTTTGGACCGCTTGGCCAGTGAAGGCGTCCGTTACACCAATGCCTACGCCGTGACAGGCGTGTGCGCACCGAACCGGTCGTGTCTGATCACCGGCGTCTACCCTTCCACGCTGGGTAGCCACAACATGCGGTGCACCACACGCCTGCCCGAATTCATCAAGTGCTTTCCGGAATACCTGCGGCGGACGGGCTATTATTGCACGAACAATGTGAAGACCGACTACAACTTCCCGACGCCGAAAACCGCGTGGGACGAGTGCAGCCGGAAGGCTCACTGGCGCAAGCGTCGGCCCGGCCAGCCGTTCTTTGCCGTGTTCAATTTCACGATCACCCATGAAAGCCAAATTCGGCTGCCCGATAAGACTTTTTTCCGAAAGACCGGTCGGCTGACGCCGGAACAACGTCACGATCCAGCCCGGGTGACGGTGCCACCGTTTCATCCTGACACGCCGGAAGTCCGTCAGGATTGGGCCCGCTACTACGACCTGATCACCGCGATGGACTATCAAGTGGGCGATCTTCTGAAACAGCTCGACGAAGACCAGCTCGCCGACGAGACGATCGTTTTCTTTTTCTCCGACCATGGCGCCGGGATGCCGGGCTGCAAGAAGTGGGTTTGGGAATCGGGGCTGCACGTGCCGCTCATCGTGCGCTTTCCCAGGAAGTACCGGCATCTGGCGCCGGGCCGGCCCGGAAGCGTTTGCGATCGGCTGGTGAGCTTTGTCGACTTTGCGCCGACCGTTTTGAGCCTGGCTGGGGTGACGGTTCCACCGCACATGCAAGGCCGGGCGTTCCTCGGGCCACAGGCTGGTCCGCCTCGCCAGTCCGTCTACGCCATCCGCGACCGGATGGCCGAACGGTATGACATTGTCCGCGTGGTTCGGGACGCCCGGTTCCAGTACATGCGAAACTACATGCCGCACCTGTCGTGGTCCCAGTACGTCAGCTACACCGAGATGATGCCGACCATGCAAGTATGGCGCCGGCTGGCAGAAGCGGGGAAGTTAAACGCGATCCAGGGCCGCTACTTTCGGCCAACCAAACCGATCGAAGAGCTTTACGACACGCGGGCGGATCCGTATCAGATTCACAATCTGGCGAACGATCCGAAGTATCAAGACGTGTTGCAACGTCTTCGACGCGAGTCACGACGCTGGATGCGCCAAACTCATGATCTGGGCCTCTTGCCGGAATTCGAGATCTATCGGCGTGCGAAAGGCAGCACGCCGTACGAGATCGGCGCGGACGAACGGCTGAATCCGATTCGCCGTTTGCAGGAAGTCGCTGACTTGGCCAATCAGATGAATCCGGCCAACCTCGGTCGCTTGGCCAGGTTGCTCAAGGACGACGATGCGGCCGTGCGGTATTGGGCTGCGGTGGGGTTGGTCGCGTTGGGGCCGAAAGCGGCGCCGGCGCGCGAAGTCCTACAAGCGGCGGCCGCCGATCCGGCCCCGAATGTTCGCGTCGCGGCGGCTGAGGCGTTGGCGAAGATCGGTTATTTGGACGAAGCCTTGCCGGTTCTCACAGCGGCCCTTCGGCATCCGACGCCCTTCATCCGGTTACGCGCGATAAACGTTTTGGATCGGCTTGGCGAGAAGGCTCGTCCCGCACTGCCCGCGATACGCCAAGCGGCCTTGAAAGACACCGCTGCTCGGCACGTCGCAAGCTATCTGGGCCGGATGATCGAGTACGTCCCGAAACGGCTCATCGAGCGATAACGAGACGGTGCGCCTAGCGGCGATCTGCCCGGGCCACAACTGCGCCGTCGGATGGAAGATGGGTTTCGCGGGTTCAGAGGTCGGGTTGGCCAAGGTCACATTGCGAGACGCTGTTCCGTGGCTGCGTTGTCAGCGAACACAGGAAAAAGCGAACGGACGGGTCGGACGAGACGGGAAGGGGAAGCATGATCGGAACGAGACGCCCGGTGCAGTTGTGGGGCGCTTGCTTGGCCGTGGCTTGCTGCGCGGCCAACGTGGCACAGTTGGCGGCCGAAAGCAGCTACGACGTCGACGTTCAGGCCGAGGTGAAGATTCCGATGCGGGATGGTATCCGCCTGTCGGCAAACGTTTTTCGTCCCAAAGCGGCCGGCAAGTTTCCTACGATTCTGGTGCGGACGCCGTACGGCAAAGGCGGGACACGCGGCGGTCCGGGTCATTTCTTCGCTCGTCGGGGGTACGTCTTCGTCAGCCAGGACTGTCGCGGACGAGGCACCTCGGAAGGAGAATGGGAACCCTTCGCGAACGAGGCCAAGGACGGCCTGGATACGCATCGCTGGATCCTGCAGCAGCCTTGGTCGAACGGCAAGATCGGCACAATGGGCGGCTCGTATGTCGGCTTCACCCAATGGGCGCCCGCGCCGGATGCGGGGCCGTATCTTAAGGCGATGTTTCCCGTTGTGCCGCTGGTCGATCCGTATTCGGATGTGGCCTACGTGGGCGGAGCGTTCCAGCTTGCGCTGATGATGGGTTGGGGCGCTGCCATGTCCGGCCAAGGCAACGTCAACGGATGGACCCGCGAGCGCTGGAACCAAGCCCTCCGTACGCTACCGCTGCGCACTTGGGACAGAACGCTCGGGGCCAAGGTCCAGTATCTGCGGGACTGGGTCGCCCATCCGCAGTTCGACGCTTACTGGGCCCGAAGCAGCATCCGAGGCCGTGGAGGCCAAATTACGGCACCGATGTATGTCGTCGGCGGCTGGTACGATATTTTCGCTAAGAGTGTGCTGGAGCATGTCGCTGCTGTCCGGGCGGCCCGCTCGGGCCCGCGCAGGCAGACGATCCATGTTTTGATGGGCCCCTGGGCTCACGGCATCAGCCGCGACGGCCGAGTCGGGAGCCTCGACTTTGGCAAACAGGCGGTCGTGGATCTGAATGCAATTCGCGCCCGCTGGTTCGACCACTGGCTGAAGGGCCAATCGACCGACGGGGAACGGTGGCCGCCTTACCGAATCTTCGTCATGGGGCGGAATCAGTGGCGAGATGAGCCGCAGTGGCCTCTGGCGCGAACCCGCTACACGCCGTACTACTTTCACAGCGGCGGCTCGGCCAATACGCTCCACGGCGACGGCACGTTGAACACCGTCAAGCCGGGAAGCGAACCGACCGATCGGTACGTGTATGACCCAGACGACCCCGTTCCCACCCTGGGCGGCTGCAATCTGGTCCATTGTCCGATTGGGCCGCACGACCAGACCGAGGCTGAAAAACGGCAGGACGTTTTGGTTTTCACGAGCGAGAGGCTGAAGCAGGAGGTGGAAGTCACGGGCCCGGTCAAGGTTGTCCTCTACGCCGCCAGCACCGCGCGCGACACCGACTGGACGGCCAAGCTCGTCGATGTTCACCCGGACGGCCGCGCCTTCAACCTTTGCGACGGTATCGTGCGGGCCCGTTATCGCGAGTCGACGACGCGGCCGACACTGATCGAACCCGGCCGGGTCTATCGGTACGAGATCGACCTTTGGGTCACTAGCAACGTGTTTCTGCCCGGCCACCGCATTCGCGTCGAGATTTCCAGCAGCAACTTCCCTCGCTTCGACCGTAACCCGAACACGGGCCATCCGTTCGGAGCGGACGCCGAAATGCAAAAGGCGACGCAAACGGTTTATCACGACGCAGACCATCCTTCTCACATCCTCCTTCCGGTGATTCCCTGATGCGGCTGTACTTCATGTCGGGCACAGACCGGACCGTGGCGTGAGCTGGCAGTGCGCGGTATGATCGCTGGCAATAGCCGACTGCGCCGCTGTGCCGAAAAGCGGCTAACGCAAGTTCTTCCAATGATCGGGAGTGACGAATGAGAGCGATGACGGGTGCTTCGAGTGGTCCTGACGTCACGTTGCGGTTATGGGGTCGACGGGCGAACCGCGGATCCGGCGGACTTCCTGGCGAGGGACGTTGGTTCGCGATTATGTGGTTGGTTGCGGCGTGTCTCTGTTCGGCGAGCATGCTGCAGGGCGCAGACGAATGGCCAGGATGGCGGGGACCGAACCGCGACGGGAAGTCTCCGGACACGGGTTTGCTGAAGGAGTGGCCCGAAGGAGGCCCACCGCTGCTTTGGGAGGTCAACGACATTGGCAAAGGCTTCTCCAGCGTAGCCGTCAGTGGCGGACGGGTTTACATCACCGGAGACCAAAACGGCCGGCTTTATCTGTTCGCGTTTGACCTGGAGGGCAATCAGCTTTGGAAAGTCGACGTGGACGCGGCTTGGACCCGGAGCCATCCGGGCGCGCGGGCCACTCCCACAATCGATGGCGATAACTTGTATTTGTTGTCGGGCAACGGCCTTTTGGTGTGCTGCGATGCAGCGACGGGGCGACTCAAGTGGAAACGGTCCGCAAAACAGTTCGGCGGTCGACCGGGCGGCTGGGGCTACGCGGAGTCGGTGCTGATTTACCGGAATCTGGCGATCTTCAAGCCGGGCGGCCAGCGGTGTATCGTTGCGCTCGACAAGCGAAGCGGAAAACCCCTCTGGGCCAGCTCGGGATTCAGTGCCGGCCCGGAATACAGTTCGTGCATTGCGGTGGAATTTGCACGGCGTTCTCTGATTATCACAGGCACGCGCGAGGGGCTGGTTTGTGTCGACGCGCGGTCCGGGCGGTTACAGTGGCTCAACAACTGGTCCGCTCGCAACACGGCCAATTGTCCGACGCCAGCTTACGCCGATGGGTACGTCTTTTGGGCCAACGGTTATGGAAAAGGCGGGGTCTGTGTAAAGTTGACCGCGTCACGTCGACGTGTGCTCGGACGCCAAGTCTGGACCACGAAGGACATGGTTTGCCACCACGGCGGATACATCATCGACAAAGGCTACATCTACGGCAATCACAATAACGGCTGGTCCTGTCTCGACCTGAAGACGGGCCGAGTGATGTGGAACACTCGCGGCGTGGGCAAAGGCTCGTTGTGTTACGCCGACGGAATGCTGTACCTGTTCGCGGAACGCGGAGGCCGCGCGGCTTTGGCCACCTGCTCACCGCGGGGCTTGGAAATCAAGGGCCGCGTCGAAGTCGAGGGGAGTGGTCCAAGTTGGGCTCATCCGGTCGTTATCGGCGGCCGGCTGTACCTGCGATACGATACCAACCTATATTGTTTTGATGTGCGAGCGGGCCGCGAACTGACGTCGCGATAGCTTGCCGCGGGCTCCGAATCCACCAGACGCGGTTGGCCGGCTGGGCGGGGGGCGCTTTTCGAGCGGGCAGCGGAACGGCCTGGACGGGTTGAGGTCGCGATCTCGGATTGACCGAGCAATCAGGTAAGACAAGAAGATTTGCCAAGAGGAGAGCAACTATGGATCGTCGTGTGTTTCTGAAATCGAGCGCTTGCGTTGCGGCCGCGGCAGCCGCGGCCGGAAAAACGGCTTGCGGCGGGGCGGCAGTGAAGAAGATCGGAGCGGGTTTGCGGACAAAAATCGCGATCAACCCGCGATGGTTCAAAGGCAGTCCGGTCGAGCAGATCGAGCAGGTTGCGGCCTATGGCTTCCCGGCCTACGAATTTCTTGGCGCCGGTCGCTGGCCGGAGAAAGAAGCCGTACGGCGGCGCAGTCAAGAGCTCGGTGTGGAATGCGGCGCGATTGGCGGCGGAATGGGGACCATCACGAAGTGGGGGCCGAACGATCCGGAAACTCACCCGCGGTTCGTCGAAGCCGTGAAGAAAGCCATCCAAGACGCTAAGGCCTTAGGTGGCAAAATCTTGTTGGCTCTGAGCGGACCGGACCGCAAAGGCGTCAGCAAAGAAGAGCAAATGGACGCGCTGGTGAAAGCCGGTCGTCTGGTGGCTCCCATGGTGGAAGACGCAGGCATGATCCTCGTCTGGGAATGTCTGAACGTGCTGGTCAATCATCCCGGCTACTTTCTGGTGTACTCCAAGGACGGTGCCGAATTGGTGCGTCGCACGGATCGGCCTTGCATCAAGTTCCTGTTTGACATTTACCACCAGCAAATCAGCGAAGGGAACTTGATCCGGAACATCCAGGCCTACATCAAAGAGATTGGTCACTTCCATTTTGCGGACAATCCGGGCCGCCACGAGCCGGGTACGGGCGAGATCAATTACAAGAACGTCTTCAAGGCGATTCACGAGGCCGGCTATCAGGGCATCGTGGCGTGTGAGTTCAGCTTCAGCAAGCGGAAAATGCCGGTAGAGAAGATCCTGGAGATCCTGGCTGAGTGCGACCGCTGGGAGAGCTGAATTAGTTTGTGTGGCGTGCCGGCGGCCCACAGAGCCTACGCGTAATCGTTCACGAGATGGCAGACATCCCATCGGTCGGCGACGAGAGTCGCGTGGCCGCAGCGGAAGTTGCCAGTTTCTGTCGAACGTCTCACGACGCTTGCCCCGTCGCCCGGTGAGCCGATGGTCCTACCGCTGCCCCCGATGACTGGCCGACGCTGCCAGTATCGTCCGCGGCATTGCGAGCAGAAGCATCCGGATTAAGGCGTGAGCTGGTTAGAGTGATGAAGGGGGATGTCGGGCCGAGTTTCGGGTGCTGATCCCGATGAGTCCTCTTCGCGCGTTGGAAGCGACGTATCAAAATGCGGAAGATCGCACAGGCCGCCTCCCAAGAACACGTGGTGCCACAGTTGGGTAGCGTAGACCGCGACGAGTCCCATTTCTTCATAGAACCTCCGCCACGGGACCCGGCCCCACCGGCCGACCCGCTCCATTGATTGCCGCACTCGTTCGGGATCAAAGTAGCCGGTTTTCTTCAGCGATTCCTCACTCAGCAATTGCGACACGGTTGGGTTTTGGCCGTCCAGCAATGTGCGGCGGAAAGGGGCACGAAACATTCTTTTGGGACGCCGCGTTGCCCGTCGCGGCAGGTGCGGCTCGGCCATGGCTCGCAAGACGNNCGTACTTGTCTCGGAAAATGCCTCGGAGCTTCCAATCCGGATGCAACTCGGCGAAGAAGGCGACCACATCCTCGTCCAAAAACGGATAGCGGGCCTCCACCGAGTTGGCCATGGCCACTCGGTCCGACTTTTGGTTGAGCAGCAGACCGGGCAGTATCGTCTTGTACCCGACATAAATCGATCGGTTGAACGGATGCCATCGGCGCATCCGGGCGTGGTCCAAATCCAGGTCCTCGTAAGCCAGTCTTCCGTCGAAACTGTCGAGAACCTCTTGGCGGAAGAACCATCGGCGCGCGGTACTGACCATTCCATAAAGGTCTGCCTGAGCTAGCTGACCTCCCAGGGATTGACTGACTTGGCCCCATTCTTCCGGCGGGACCCAAGGCGGTCGGGCCGCTCGCCGGACGGCGTCTGCCAGTGGGGCCAGAACACCCAGCCGGCCCATCAGCTTGTTCGTTTTGAACCAGGGGTAGCCGCCCATTGCTTCATCGGCCCCTTCGCCGGTGAGGGTCACCTTGAAACCTTGCCGATGCACCTCGGCCGCCAACTCGTAAAGAGACGCGCACGACGTGTCGACGACCGGGTTTTCGGCTGCCAAGATCAGCTTCGGGTAATTCCGCTCCAAATCGGCCGGACGGCACGTCAACACCGTCTGGGGACATCCAATCGCCTCGGCGTTCTGGCGGGCTGCCTTGGATTCGTCATAACCGGCCGCGTCGACGCGGACCGTAAAACTCGGAATGGGGTTGCGCCGGATCCGAGAAGCCGCTGCCAAGACGATCGCCGAATCAACCCCGCCGCTCAGGTAACCGACCACGGGTACGTCGGCCCGCAACCGCAATTCGACGGCCCGGAAAAAGACTTCTTCCAGCTTTTCAGCCGCCTCGCTCAAACGGGAAGGCACCCACTCGTCGCCTTGGTCCGGGAAGTCGAAGTCCCAGTAGACATGTTCGGTGATGTCCGCAACCCGTCCGGACGGCTGGAACTGAATCTTCAGGTAGTGACCCGGCAGGATCGCCGAGATGCCTCGAAAAGGTGTCCGCCGCGTGGGCATCGCAAAAAACGTGAAGACATGATCGATTCCCCGCAAGTCCGGCTCGGCCGGGACCTGACCGGTCGCTAGAAGAGATTTCACTTCCGAGGCGAAATAGAACAAGTCTCCACGGCGCGTCCAGTGCAGCGGGCAGACACCCATTCGGTCGCGAGCCAGAAGCAACACGTGCTGCTGCTTGTCATACAAAGCGAAAGCGAACTGCCCGTGAAGGTGCTCAAACAACCCCTCGCCGTACTCCTCCCACAAGTGCACGAGGATTTCTGTATCGCAGCGGCTGCGGAATCGGTGCCCGCGCGCCTCTAGCCGACATCGGTGTTCCGAATGGTCGAACAGCTCGCCATTGTAAACGACGACGACCGAACCATCCTCGTTGAAGACGGGTTGGCTGCCTTCTTTCAGGTCAACAATGCTGAGCCGACGCGAGGCAAGACCAAGACCAGAGGTGAGAAAATATCCCGCTTCATCCGGGCCGCGGTGGACCAGGGCATGAGCCATCCGTTTTAGGACGGACAGAGGCACCAAGCTCTGGCGTCGAAGGTCCACAACGCCCGCGATGCCACACATTCCTGCTTTCTCCTCAAAATCCTTAGGGGGCGTCAGAGAATAACGTGCTCATTCTGTAGGACGGACATTCCTGTCTGTCGCCCTCTTGAAGGTCTAGAAAGGCCGATCCTACATTCCGAGCCGCACAACTTATTTTCTGACGGTTCCTTAACGGGCAATCCATGAAATCGTTGGAAAAGCATCTCAAAGCCGGAAGACGAAGCTCTGGCCGAGCTGGCGACGGCGAAATCGTTCCTTGACCGCGTCCCGACGCAGGTCTTGGCTTCCTGGCGCCATCGTCTAGCCGTCTTGGAACAGCTTCCCCTGTGAGCGAGAGCTGTTCCTTGGGGGGCACGGCTAAACACACAAAAAGGCCGGCTCGCGGCTGAGGCCGGCCCTGAGCTGTTCGTAAGCCATACCGCTCCGCGTCTTTTTTCCGCAAGATCGGTGCCGAGCAAATCAAGAATCGGCAAACTCGAGACATTTTCCGCTGATGAGGAACCATCGATGTTGGGGGACCATCTCGTGAGGATCGTTCGACTGTCGCGAAATCCCCGCTTTTCTGGCTAGAAGTCGCTGTCGGCTGACCGCCGTTCCGGACGGCGGCCGGGCCGGCGCTCGGTGCGAGCGACTTTGAGCTCATGCGACAAACTCCGCCACATCGGCTCCCTCACACCAACCCGGCGCGTCAGCGAGGAACGCCCGGGTTCTCGGGTTTTTTCGCCTGATCCGTCGCTAACGCAGCAGGTCAGCATCGCAGGTTTCTCCCACGAGCCATCTCCATGTGCCTCAACAAGTTCGGTTGCGGATGAGAAACGGGCTCGGCCAGAGCAGCCGCTGAACAACCCGGGACGAGGTTTCGCCGCGGGTGGGTTGGCGATCACATCTCGATGTTGGTTCGCAGCCAACTGAACCTGTCGCCACGGCGACCTGGTCACAACGTGACCAGATGGTGGCGACAGGCTATCCACCGGGCCCGACGGCCAAGAAGCGCGAGACGTTGCTGCCGTTCAAAAGCCGATTCGCAGGCTCGTGGTCAAGCCCGTCCACGGGTTATTGGCCAGCCAACCGAAACGTATGTTGGGATCGTTCTGCTCTTCGGTCTGGCTGTCGTGGCGCCGAAACCACAAGCCTCGCCAGCCCACGACAAAGTCGATGCGCCCGCGGTTCCATTCCGCGACGCGCCAAGCCAAGCGGAATTCTGAATCGATTACGTTGGCGCCGTTGATGCCGCCCGCGCCGGCAAAGTCCGTTTCAAATTGGAGTCGGTCGGTCAGAGATTTTTCGAGCAAGAACCCAAGGTAAGGGAAGCCGACGGTGTATCTACGGTCGACTGGTCCAGTCGCCGCAGAAGAGTTCAACTGATAAGAAAACGCGGCTGATCCGACCCCAATTTCGGGCACCAGGCGCCAACCGCGCCAGTCCCATCGCCACCCGATCGGACGGTAACCAACCCGAAGGGTATCCAAGCCGAAATGGCTGCGCACGGCCGATCCGGCGGGAAAGGTCTGCGCCTGACTAATCAGCGTTTTCTGAAGTACATCTGCGCCGCTCCGGTCAATCCACACGTAGCTGACATGGATTTCATGCTTGCCGGCCCAACGCAGCCGCGCGTCCAGAAGGGGCATCCAATCGGTCCCGTCCAGTCCGATTTCTTCCACTCGCGGGCGGTGCGAGGATGTCGTTCCTAACTGACCGCCAGCAGGCGTTTGTAGGTGTCCGTTCAGGCGACTGACCCAGACGCCGCCTTGTACCGTTACTGAAAGGAAAGGCGGCTTGGGCGACTGATCGACGCAGCCGTCCGGCTCCGCTGTGCACGACTGGTGCTGTGCGTCGAACGATGTCGGCGTACTGCCTGATACGCCCACAATCCGACCGGCGGGCAACGTCTGCGAAAGTCCTTCGGAGCGAGCCGGTGTTTTCGAAAGGTCAATCGATGAACTCGCGCTGAAACCTGCCGTCTCCGGCGTCGCGATCCGAGGCGACATGGCGTTCTGTTGCAGGAAAAGATCGGCGTCCAACCGAGCTGGCCCGGCTTGAGCTGTTACGAGGAATGAAAAGCCGAGCACGAGGTGCGCAGCGGTCATCCTTGATTATCCTTTTCGTCCGGTGGGATGAAAGATGGGGGAGAAATCGCGATGGGGATATTTGGGCCCAAGGATGGACTTGAGCGACGAATGCTATCAATTTCGTCGTCGGAGGGAAACGGAGATTTCCAAACTTGCCCTGATTCCTACAGCTTTCTGAAGGGAGGTCTTTTTGAGTGAAGCCGTCAGATTTCGCAACGAGTAA
>JAADHY010000016.1:1990-3385 GCA_013151585.1 Planctomycetota bacterium | reverse complement strand
GCTCGTCCGGTAAGCATGAATTGCAGGACGCGGGAAAGGAGACCGGCGTCGTGCTGGAACCTCCGTCGGAACAACTGCAAAAGATACTGGCCGAGTACCGGCTGTGTACGCGCGGCGATCTGCGGCGGTGTCGACCGCGCGTGCGGCGGCTGGCTCACGATTTGCCGGCTTTCGATTCTGTCTGGATCGACGCCCTGGTTCAGGCCGGACGTCTGACGTCATTTCAGGCACGGGTGCTTGAATCGCCGAATCCCGAATCGTTGCGGGTCGGACCGTGCATTCTGGTCGATCTACTCGGTCGGGGCCGGTCCGGTGCGACCTATCTGGCTCGGCGCATCGATAGCGCCGAGCGGTGCGTGCTGAAACGGATGACGCTCAGCCCGGAAGACTTCTCGACCGCCGCCGAACGGTTGAGCCAGTTGGTGTCGTCTTGCCAAGAGCTAACTCATCCGTCGCTAGTCGTTCCGCACGTTTGCAAGCAGATGGCGCCCGAGGCCGGGGAAAGGCGGTCGTGGAAAACGGCCACGCCGCTGGAGCCGGGTGAGGTGATCCTGATCAGCCGGTTTGTTCCTGGGCTGACGCTCAAAGAGCTACTCATCCGACGCGGCCGCTTTCCGCCGGACGTCGTTTGGGAAATCGGCCGTCAGTTGCTGGACGGGCTGGCGGCTTTCGAAGAACGCGGCTTCGTGCACGGCGAGATTGTGCTGACCAACGTGCGGCTGAGCGGCCGCGGTGTGGCGGCACTGGTCGATGCCGGAGTGCTTCCGGCGGTGCGACCGGAGCTGTCAATTCATGAAGCCGTCTCGCCCGACCGCTGCGACGGAATTGCTCCAGAGCGGATCGGCACGGGAGCTCCCCCGACCGTCCGTTCGGACCTCTATGCCCTGGGCTGCCTGCTGTGGACCCTGTTGGCGGGCCGTCCTCCCTTCCCGTCGGGCGACTCGTTGGCCAAGCTGGCAGCGCACCAGACCCGCCCAATCCCCGATATCCGTGAATGGAGCCCCACGACACCGGACCGGCTGGCCCGGCTGATCACGCATTTGGCGGCGCAGGACCCGACCGAGCGGCCCGCGTCCGTCCGGGAAGCGCAGCAGCTTTGGGGACGCCCCGGTCGATGGGGCCAGCAACGGGTCCGTCGATTTCGAGCTCAGTTCGACAGCGGGGTGCCGAAAGTGCCGCCGCCCGCCAGCCATCGGACGCCCGGACGCTGGACCGTGCTGGTGGTTTTGGTTTTCGTGCTATCGGGGGCGGTGCTGAGTTTCGTCGACCAGGGCGCCCGAGCGCATTTGCTGAAACTGGCCGCTCAAGTTTCGGACACGTGGCAGCGTGGGACGCGCTCTCTTTTGCCATTGGGAGGTTCGTCGGCAACGAACCGGGGATCGGGCAAGGCGGGCC
>JAADHY010000016.1:0-1966 GCA_013151585.1 Planctomycetota bacterium | reverse complement strand
GGGGGGCGATCAACTCGTGCCGCTTCCGCCGCCCAGCGCCGAAGGCGTGATCTTGCTCGATTCGGATGGGCCGTACCAAGTCGCCGACATCAGTTCGGCCGGGCCTTTGGTTCTTCGCGGTGCGGACGGCCGGCATCCCTTGGTGGTCATCACCGACGAGCCGCTCCGAATCTGGGCGCAGCAGGTCGTGTTGGAAAACATCCGGTTCGTCACTCAAGAGGCGACTCCGACGCGGATCGCCCACGGACTTTCAGCCACCACGAACCGGGCGACACACCCCGCAAAAGCCGGTCGGCGTCCTGCCGCGTTGCTGCTCGTTCGCTCTCAGAGCTTCGCCGTCGAGCATTGCGTCTTTCAAACTCACCGAGTGATTCCTGTAGCGACTACTGTCCCTGCGAGCGCCGACAAGTCCATCACCACGCTCCCGCGAAATGGGGCTGGCGGTAGCCATGCCCCCGGGGACAACCAGAACTCAGACACGGGGCGGTCACACGCCGATCGGCCGGAAGGGCCTTCGTCCACCGACGAGGAACTGCCCGTCGCGTGGGGCGCGGCCGGTCCGCCCGTGGCCGTGGCCTGGAAGCCCTTGGATGCGGCTGAGCCGATGGGACGCATCGTCAGTTTTCACAACACTGTTTTTGTCGGCCAGTCAACGGCCGTCTATTTGGGCGGAGCGGCCCAGCATGTCAGCGCGGGCAACTGCTTGAAACTCGGTGCCGGCCAGATGTTCGATGCGGCGGCCGAAGCTCTTGCCGGTCGCACCCTGCGTCTGGCTCTAGAACATTGCACGCTGCGGGATGCCGGAGCATTGCTGCGGTTGATCTGGCCGACGGTGGCAGATCGAAAGTGGCCGAGCCCGGAAAGCGCGTCTTTCCAGATTACCATCAACGCGACCGACTGCGTGCTCGACATCGACGCCGCTCAGGCCGCACTGCTGGAATGGCTTGGCCCGCCGACCGAGGCGGCCTGGCTCGCGTCAGTGGAAGTGCGCGGCGGTGGGTCCCTAATCCGTCCGGAATTGGCTCTGGCAGCCGCCGTGGAACTGCCCAGTGGCCGCCGCCGTGACCTGGACGGCAGTCGTTTGGCCGTCGAGGGCCTGATGGCGCCCACGTACCGCTTCGCCGGACCGATTCGACTGGACTGGACGCAGTCGACGTTGAGCTTCTGCGATGCTCCGCGCACCGCCGCTCTTCCGCCCGGCATCGACGCTTCGCAACTTCCCGCGTGGCCGGCCGGTGTCGCGCGAAGCGGACAGCCGGTTCGCGAAAAATAGTGCGTTGAAGAGCATCACGGCGAGTGGTAGACTCTGCGCGGGGTGCCGGAGGGGCACAGGGCGAGACGAGATCGGCCGTCGGGTTTCTGCCCTGGCTCCGGCATGAGGGAGGCTTGCCGGTCGCAGGAAGGATCACTCGCCATGAACGGTTCCGATGACGCCGCGTCGCAGGAGGTCCGCTGGAATCGAAAGCATCTGCTGGGCCTGGAAGAGCTGACCGCCGAAGAAATCACGCTGATTCTGGACAAGGCCGCTGAATTCAAGAAACTGGCGGCTCAAGGCGAAACCAAGCTGGCAGCCTTACGAGGGACGGTGGTCGCCAATCTGTTCTTCGAGCCGTCGACCCGGACGCGCACCAGCTTTGGGCTGGCGGCGAAGCGGTTGAGCGCCGACACGGTCGAGTTCACTGCGTCCGGTAGCAGCGTCAGCAAAGGTGAAACTTTTTTCGACACGGCTCGCAACATCGAAGCCATGGGCGTGGACTTGGTGGTGGTCCGGCACAGCACGCCCGGGGCGCCGCACTTGTTGGCCAAGCACATCAAATCCAGCGTGATCAACGCGGGCGACGGGACGCACGAGCATCCCACGCAGGGATTGCTGGACATCTTCACGATCCGGGAACACCGCGGACCGTTGGACAAGCTGACGGTGACCCTCGTAGGCGACATCTTGCACAGCCGCGTGGCTCGGTCG
>JAADHY010000395.1 GCA_013151585.1 Planctomycetota bacterium | reverse complement strand
GGGGCCGGAATCGCGTTGCCCCTTCATTGACTTTCTGGCTGTTCCGTCTTCTTTTGCAGCGATTTCATCATTTGCTTACCGGCTGCTAGGTGCCGTGCCATAGCCTCGGAGGCTTTGGCGGCATCGCCGGCACGGATCGCGTTGAAAATGCGAGCGTGATGACGACGGCGTGGCTCAGGCCGCTTCTCGTCGTGTAGAGTCGCGACAATCGCGTCGCGCAGCAGCGGCAAGATCGTGTCCACGATGAGCGATAGCACGCGATTGTGCGTCGCGGCGGCAACGGCGACGTGAAAGTTGAGGTCGGCGTCGATGTAGTGCTCGTCCCGCGTATCGGTTGCCTGCATGACCTTCAGCTCCCGTTCCATCCGGGCCAGGTCTTCCGGCGTCGCCCGCTCGGCAGCCAAAGCGGCCGCTTGAACCTCGAAGATCGTCCGCACCTCGAACAGCTCTTCGTACGAGACCGCGCCCCGGCGCAACGAGAGCTGCAGCAGTTCGGCCGTCGCCTCGCGGCTCCGGTCGATCACTTGGACTCCCTTGCCCTGGACACGCTTGATCAACCCGCGTGATTCCAGCACCTTCGTCGCTTCGCGCAACGTGCTGCGCCCCACGCCGAGCTTCGCGCACAACTCGTGCTCCGGAGGCAAGCACCATCCCGTCCTCGCACCGGCTCGGAGGACAAACTCGGTCAACCGCTCCGTCGCCAGATCCGTTAACGATGCTTGCCTTAAAGGCCCAAATTCCATTTCCTCTGCCATGAACAGCGCTCCATTTCGCTTTCCTCGCTAGAAGCTTCTTAAGAAGCTCACGCAACGCTGGCCTCTCTTCGTCGCACCCGCTTCTTTTTCACAGGGAAAGCCAAACCCGATGAACCTCGGTTCCACGGACTCCCATCGCGCAATCTTTCGAACCACGCTCAGGCTTCAACAGCTCATCAGACAGCAGTTGTCTGATGAGCTGTTCGCTCAGTATACGGGGCCCGGGCGAGGTGTCAACCACGACGTCCGATGCTTTTTTGCGCCTGCCGCGCCGCTTCACGGGTATCAGCAGCCACTTCGGCGAGCGGCTCCGCCCTATTCCGCGCGACAGTATCTCTTCTTCGACGCGGTCTCAGTGAGCGCGTGTCTTCAAATTCGTCTTTGGGCCTTCGCGAGGCGCTGCGACACGAGGTAGATCATGCTGATCAAGATCATCGTTTCGCTGGAGGTAGGACTGCGCTCGTAGTCCTTGCTGTGCCGCCGAAAAGCGGACAGCCATGCAAAGGTCCGTTCCACGATCCACCGTTTCGGCAGAACGCGAAACCTTTTCTTCCTTGCCAGCCGCCGGACTACTTCCAACGTCCACCAGAAATGATCTTGGACCCAACCCGGCAAGCCGCTTCGACCGTACGCGGAGTTGCCAAACACGACTTTCAGGCGCGGGACACGTCCCCCCAGCCGCTTCAGAACGTCTCGCGCTCCGTCCTGATCTTGCCGGCCCGCCGCATGAACCACCACGGCCAGGACCCATCCCAGTGGGTCGACCGCCAGATGACGCTTCCGCCCCGAGACCTTCTTCGCCTCGTCGTAGCCCTTTTCGGCGCACCGACTCGGGTCGTCTTGACCGATTGGCTATCGATCAGCCCAGCCGACGGCGTGGCGGATCGCTTTTCTCGACAACTCTCGACAACGCACCTCCGTGTGCAAACAGTCGTGAATCTGCTGCCACACGCCTTTCTTTTGCCAACGCCAGGAAACCGCATAAACACTTTTCCAATTCGGGAAGTCGTGAGGCAGGGCCCGCCACTGACAGCCTGTCTTTTTGATATACAAGATCGCGTTGATTACTTCCCGCCGGTCCAGCGGCTTTCTGCCTCGTCGGGCAGGCGGCGGCAGAAACTTTCGGATCACTTTGCTCATCCGTCAAATCGCTGGGATAATGGTGTCTCGACATTTGCTGCGACTCCGTCTTCCTTGACAAAGAAGCAACCATGCGCCTCTACGACGGGGCGCACGACGGAGTCGTAGCCTCCTCTTATCCCTCGACCATGAAAACCCCAATTTGAAAACACGCTCTGAGGGGAAATCAGAATGACAATCTTCACAGGGGCAAAAGAGCGACGAGTCTTGGATCTCGTGAAATCATGTTTTTCCGCTGTTGTACTGTTTCTGCTGGCGATACCCGGCCTCTCGGCAACCGCGGACACGGGCGAGCGTGCCGAGTTCGTATTCTGCGGCAATGCGGACAACGATCTCGTGCGCGTGGCTGGGCAGTCCGGTATCACCGTGCGCCGTTTCGATTCGCCCGAGCAAGCGGTGAAGGCCGCTCCGCACGGGGCAGGTTTGCTGATCCTGGCCGACCACTATCCCGGCAAGACAACGGACGTCCCTTCGAACCTATTCGAGACTGCGGCAAGGAAGGAATTGCGCGTTTACGTCGAGTACCCCACGTCGCTGCCGGGGATGAAAGTGGGCCAACCGAAGGCCATGCGCTTGGAACGCGTCGTTGTCACGTCCGAAGCATTCGGCGACTCGCTCAAGCCGATGAGCATCGCGCTGATCAACGCGTGCCATCTGGTTGAGATCCAGGCACCGAATCCGTTGCTGGTTGCCGCAAAGGTCGCCGGCGTCCACAAGGCCGTGTTCGGTCTGGCAGACACACCGACGTATCCTGTGCTGTTCGAACAGCCTGGCGGCAAAGTTTTGGTGAGCACGACCAAACTCAGCCATTTCGTCACGGGGCGCTATCTGCCTCAAGACGCGTGGGTTGCCATCTGGAGGATGGTGCTCGCGTGGCTCCAGCCCGGTCGCTCGGTGCCCGAACTGCACTGGACCGCGACGGTACGTCCTTCCTATTCAGCGACCGAACCGCTGCCGCCCGATGCGGAATTACGTGCCTTGAGTCGGGCCGCCGATTGGTTCGTCACGAGCAGGATCCTGCGTCATCCTGACTGGCCCAAGCGGGCGCTGGACTGGGCACTGACTTATAACACAGTGCGCGATATGCCCGGCGCTGATTGGCCGCTCGGTGACGGCTCGCTCGGTCTTGTGGAAGGCTACAGTTCCACGATCCGACTCGATGGCAGCCAGCCCATGCGGTACACGGTTCGCAATGACTGCATGAGCGAAGTCGCCATGGCTTTGGCCTTTCATGCAGCGATCAATCGAGACGACGCCAGCGCACGCGTCGCCGGGAACCTGTTGGACTACATTTACTTTCGGTCCCCGCTGGCCCGTGGGCCTCGCGCTCATCCCGACAGCCCTTCGTACGGGCTCGTGGGCTGGTCACTGGATCGTCTCGGCAAGTACTACGGCGACGACAATGCCCGGGCGATGCTGGGAGTGCTGGCCACCGCAGAATTGCTGGACGAGTCGCGTTGGAATGATGCCGTCGCTCGCTGCCTGCTGGCGAATCTGCGCACCACGGGAATCCACGGCTATCGCAAACCGTGCGTCAACGAGGAACGGCTCCAACGCCTGGGCTGGAAAGCGTTCTGGTCGGACGATTCTGTGTGGTATTCGCCGCACTACGAAGGCTGGCTCTGGGCCTGCTATCTTTGGGCCTATGACAAAACCGGCTTCGAGCCCTTTCTCGACAAGAGCAAGACTGCTATCCGGATGCTGATGGAGGCATATCCGGACCGCTGGTCCTGGGTCATCCGCAGCTCCCAGATCGAGCGGGCTCGGGCCTTGCTGCCTCTGGCGTGGCTGATCCGGATCGAAGACACGCCCGAACACCGCCGCTGGCTGCGCAGGGTGACGACGGATCTGCTCGCCATGCAAGACGAGAGCGGTGCCATTCGCGAAACCCTGGGCGGGGCAACGCAGGCTGTCTTGTCCAACGCCCAGTACGGCACGGGCGAGGTGGCGATCATCCAGCAAGACGGGGATTCACTCTGCGATCTGCTCTACACCAACAACTTTGCACTGATCGGGCTGCACGAAGCGGCGGCGGTAACGGGCGATCCGTTCTACCGGAAGGCGGAAGACAAGCTGGCGCGGTTCCTCTGCCGTATCCAGATCCGTTCGAAGGATCATCCGGAACTGGACGGCGCCTGGTACCGCGCTTTCGATTTTCGGCGTTGGGAATACTGGGCCAGCAACGCGGACTGGGAATGGGGAGCCTGGTGCGTGGAAAGCGGTTGGGCAGCGCCTTGGATTGCCGGCACATTCGCGCTGCGCCGAATGAAAACCTCGCTTTGGGACCTGACGTCCGGCGTCCGGATCACTGAGTCCGTGAGGAGATACCGAGCCAGGATGCTCCCCAACTGGATAGATTACGATTCGTCAGGTGTTGACTCGCATTCCAGGAACAAACCATGAGCGCAACGATCATCCCCATCGCCCTGCTGATAGGTCAACTGGTCGCGTTCGGGCAATCCGCTCCAACGGCGGATGTCGCCACTCAAAACGTAAGCATACTCAGTACCGACTTCTCGCGGGCACATGATGCGGATGACTGGTTCGACGTGGTCATGTTCTGCACGGATCCGGATCTTCATCCGGTCGGCATCGTGCAGGACTGGCACTACTCGACGGCTAAATGGGAAGACCAGGAAGAGTCGCTTCAGCCGCTGCTCGTCAGCATCGGCGCGGAGAAGATGCCGACACCGCGGGGTGTGTGCGGGAAGCTCAAACGCGCAACAGACGGCACCATCCGTGCTCCCAGTAGTCGCGACTACGATGGCGCAAAGTTCATCCTTGCAACGATGCGAACTGCAAAAGGCAAAGTGCGGCTCATCAGCGTCGGCAGCCTGCGCAACGAAGCGCTTGCCTATTCGATGGAGCCGGAACTTTTCACAGCCAAACTGGATCGACTTTACATCGTTGGCGGCACACGTGACGGCAAAGGCGAATGCAACCTCAACTATGACCGCCTCGCGTACGAAATCATCTTCAACTCACCGTTGCCGAAAGTTTGGGTGCCTGCTGAGCGTGCCAACGCCCAATGGTTCACGGCGGAGCACGAAGCGGCAATGCGGCGGATCGATCACCCAACGGCGAGGCTGCTCGGAAAGCAACTCGATGACTTCCGCATTGCGCGCAAAGATATCGCCCGTCGCGGGCCTGCGGACCTTGTTTACCGGCAGAACTTCTACGGCAAAACGCTCTGGTCTATCCCACTGTTCCTGCACGCAGCAGGCCGGGCTGGCGACTTCCGCATGAGATGGAAGCGGGGTCGCTGTTACTATGATGCGAAACGCCTCACCCAGTTGGAAGAGAAAGCCGATGGGCCGGATGAGGTATTCATCAGTGGCGATGATAAAGCCATGTGCGACTGGGTGCTGAACCGCCTGCGACACCTGCAAGCGTGTTGTCAGCCGAAGGCAAGAAGGTACGAAAAAGGTGTCAGGAATCATCTGCCGGGAACCGGCCCCTTGGGTGCTTCGCACAAATGGTTCCTGACCCCTTTTTCGTCTCTGAACCGGCCCGACGTTGCCCTCCGCATCATTACGAACAGTGAACCTCCGAGTTGGGCGACCATGCTGAAGCACCCGGATGCGGCGCCTGAGGAATGGATGCTCTTGCCGGAGTTCTTTGGCCTGGGAATGATTCCTCACCCGGGTTGGTGCAGCATGGGATTCTGGTGCTATCAAGCCCTGGACGGCATCGCGCCGGACTCGGAGCATCCGGGATTCGAACGCATCATCCGCCCGCAGATCGCGCGCGACCTGACCTGGGTCAAAGCCGAGTATGATTCTATTCGCGGCACGATTGCGAGCCACTGGACCTTGCACGAGGGGGACTTCACGCTGACCGTGACCATCCCGCCCAACACCACAGCGCTCGTCTACGTTCCGGCAATCGCCCCGACGCGCGCCAAGGCCCTCTGGCAGTCCGTTTGTGAAGTTTCAATGCACCCAGTGGGCCTGCGCGTTGTTCGAACTCGCCTCGGGAACGCATCGCTTTGAATCCGAGTTGCCCCGGCTTGCGAGATAACGACCATGAGAAACAGGATTCTGACGTCAGTACTAGCCATAGCGACTACGTGCCCCCTAGCTCTCTTTGCCGAACAGAGAGCCTTCGCCGGGGAGCGGGAGCAGGCAGCAGTAAACGAGGGCGCTGATTCCGTGGGCGAGTCGCTGCAGAAGTCCGTGATATGGATTCCGCCGCCAGTCCAGGAAGTGCCTCACGCAGTGTGCGTTGCTTTTCGAAAGCAATTCACACTCGCGGAATCGGCGTCGAAGGCCCAACTGCATATCTTTGCGGACTCTCGGTATCTCCTCTGGATTAACGGCGGATACGTCTTGCGCGGGCCGAGTCGATTTCATCCGAAGCGGCCGGAGTACGACACGGTCGACGTGACGAAGTTTTTGGAAAAGGGCTCCAATTGCTTGGCTGTCCTGGTTCAAGCCGGACTGTCTGGAAGGAGATTCATGAAGCACGCGCCGGGATTGGCCGTGCGCCTGGATGTCGAAGACAATGGGGGAACTCGTCTTCGGCTCGTTACGGATTCCAGTTGGCGGGCGAGTCGTAACACGCGCTTCTTGCCGCCGGTGAACCTGGCGAGCTGCGTGGTCGATAACATCGACGCAACACGCGAAGAAGGCGATTGGACGCTGCCGGGATTCGACGACTCGGCGTGGACCGCCGCCGTGCTCGTCGACGGCACGCAATGGGGGCCGTTTCAACCGCGATCGATTCCGCTCTTGCGCGAGACCGAGGTGCCGCCCGCTGCGATCGTGCAAGTGAAAGAGCGGGGCACAAGGGACGACTCGCGTCGCCCGCTGCCGGACGCGTTGCCTCTGGAACTGCGTGCCCCGGCCGAAATCATCATCGACGTCGGCCGAATGGTGCTCGCCTATTATGTCCTCGATTTCGAGGCCGATCGCGGCACGCACCTGCAAGTCACGCCGGCGCAGAGGCGTTCGAACGGCGGCGTACGGTTCAGCCCTGGTTTTCTCGGCACGGCCGATTATCGGGCTCGGGCCGGGCGGCAGACCTACATGAGCACCGATACCTACGGATTCCGCTACCTGCATCTCAGATTGAAATCGGGCCGAATGCGGTTGCACGGCGTAAAAGTCGTCAATCGGCTGTATCCGTTCGACCTGGTGGGCCGCTTCCGTTCCAACGATGCTCTGCTGAACCAGCTCTGGGACATGGCCGTCCTCACCGCCCAGGTCAACAGCGAAGACGGTTGCGTAGACGCCTGCGAGCGCGGCGAGTGGATGACCGCCTACATCGATTACCCGCTGATCCGTGTCGCCTTTGCCGGCCCAGGACCGGACGGCGACCCGCTTTACAGCGACCCCAGGCTGGTCGCCAACATGCTGCGCCGTCTGGCATTGACTCAGCAAGGTGACGAACTGATGCTGGCGTGCAGCCCTTCGGACCTGCATCTGCGCCCGCAGAACGTGCACGCTCGGATCGAAGACCACGTCTGCTTCTGGATCCAGACGCTTCGCCAGCATTACGACAATACGGCAGACGCGGACCTGTTGCGCGAACTATGGCCCGTGCTGACCAAGCAAATCCAATGGTTCCTGACTCGGCGGACGCGGCGCGGCCTGGTGCACGCACGCGAGTGGTTCCTTCACTTCGATAATCCCGTGGCGTTTCAAATGTGCGAAGGGGCGACGCTGAACGCCATGGTCTATCGGGCGCTGCGGGACGCCGCCTACCTGGCCGAGGTGTTAGGCGACAGCAAGGACGCTCGGCGATACACCGACGCGGCGGATGCGCTGTATCGCGCGTTCAACCGGCATCTGTGGGACGCAACGTCGGGCACATACTTTGCCGGAATCCAGGAAGGCAAGAAGGCGCCTTCCAAGTTCGCTTTACTCTGGAATCCCCAGACGAAAGCCTACTTTGCCCGCATCCGACCGGACCAGAAGCAGTTCCCGCCGACGGTCCAAGCTGCCCTGATGGCGCTGAATCGCGGGCTGGTCCCGCCGGAGCGGCTCGAGTCGGTTCGCCGGTACCTGCTCGCGCACCGCGGCGAGCTGAACAGCCCCTACGCCCACCTCTTCTTGTTCGAAGAGCTCTACAAGATCGACACGCCGGAGGCCGACCGGCTGGTCTTGCAGATCATCCGCGAGCGATGGAAGGCGATGGTCGAGGACAAAGACCCGGGGACGCTCCGGGAGCAATTCACCGAATGCACCTACCTGTGCCACGATTTCGGCACGATCCCGGCGCCGTTTCTCAGCGAGTATGTCCTGGGCGTGCGACCGGACGGGCCGGTCTGGAAAAACCACCTGGTCATCGAACCGCGGCTGGCTGATCTGACGGAAGCGGAAGGCGTTGTGGTCACTCGTTACGGCCCGGTACCCGTTTCGTGGCAGAAAGGCGACGACGGAAGTCTGTCGTTCCGCTTCCAAATCCCCGCCGGCGCAAAAGCCACCGTCTTCCTCCCCAAAGTATCGGAGCGACCGACGGTGATCCTTAACGGCAAGACTTTGGCAACAAAAGGGAAGGTGAAGGGACAGGTGGAACTGGGCGATCGTGTTGTCACGTTCACAATCGGGGCCGGAACGCATTCTGGACAGATTGTTCCCTGACAGGATGCGCGTCACGCTCCGTTGACAAGCTCAGGTTGTGGCTCGAGCTGCTGACCAGGTTACACACGCGACCGGATGTGTTCGGAAGCAGACACTGCGTCCTGGGCCGCAATAGAGCATGCTTCTTGCGGTTTCCGACAGCGATTCGGTGCGCCGCTGGTACAGTCGGGAGACCATGCAAGAACAATCGACTGCCCAGGGCTGACATGTTGCAGTCCCTATCGGGGCGACCGAAAGACGGCCACGACGTATCCTAAAGAGCCATATCACAGTGTCGTGCGTGGGCAGGCGGCGGGCAAGCCGGCGGGTAAGGTGGCCCACGGGCTCCGGCGCGACAAGATGCTAACCCTGGGGCGATCGATGAGCCAAAAACGCCCAGCCAAGATGGATTGGAACCATCTGCCCTCGTCTTGCGGGCAGTGTTTCGGAAATGTACGGTCCTACTGGCGGTTCCCGATCGATTGGGATCATCCGCCGTTTCGACATTCAATCCCGTAATGCTCGCTCACGAGGGCCAACAATCCCGCCTGCTCTAGATTCTCCAGCGGTGCGCGGAAGGTGATCTGCACCACGCCGGGATGACGTCCAATTTCAATCGCGCCAGTGATTGTGGCACGGTTCTTGACTTCGGCCAACGACATGTGGAGCAAATCGGCTGCCCGTTGGAGTCCGTTGTCGGTGGCGGCGTTCAGATTGGGACCGGTGCCGATGACGGAAATCGGGGCTGATTCTTCCAGGGAATCCACACCATAGCTTCGCGCAAGCGCCGCGGCTCGGGCTCGTTCTTCCGCCGTCAACGGCCGAGCAAGAAACGGAAGGTCTTCGACCAGTGGCAACAGGATCGGGCCGTCGATCTTCAGGCCCTTGAGGACACGGACCTGCAACGTGACGGTTCCGGCAACGTCGCAGGTGTGTCCCGCGATTTCGCCGTCTCCTTGCAAGGCGTGCATATCTCCCAGATAGACGCCACCGCCCGGAACCTTGACCGGGCAAATCAGCAATGCGCCGGCACGGACGGCATCGATGTCCATGTGGCCGTCGGTCCGTTGCTGCAACTGGTCTTCGGTGAGTGCGAATTCATGCGGCGCACCGACTAGGAAGGATCCGAAATCCCCAGCGTTGTGCGAGTCCGGCATGGCGACGGCCGGTGTCGTTCCCAACTGACCCAGGAACGGCCGTAGGCGGACGACAACGCCCACCAGATCGTGTGGAGCAAACGTCAGAATCGGGTTCTGCACCGAGCCGTCAGGAAGAGCGGCGAACTTGCGGGCAGCTCGTGCGACCTGCTCCGCTGCTCCTTGAGGGAGCGTCAGCCCCACGGTCCGTCCGGCGTCAAAGGCCATCGTGTAGCCGTTAGCGAAGAGAAACGGAGTCGCGTCCACGCCGCACTTCGCGCATCGGATGGCTTCGGGGCCGATGCCTTCAATGACCGTGTCAGGATGAGACGTTCCGCATTGCGGACAGACAGCGGCACAGTAGGGGTCTCCCCGGAATCGCCCTTCAACCGCGCGATCGTTTCCCGACGCAGTCGCCAACGACGTAACGGTCATCTCCTTGATGTGAATTGCAATGGCATCCCCCACATCCGCCCCGGCGACAGCGACCGGCCGGGTGACCTCATGTCCGCCACGAATCGCCGGCGTAATCATCGGTCCCCAACAGCCCGGAGCCGTGTTCGCCACGATATGTCCGCCATCGCGCACCGGCCCTAGCATCGGCCGGCTCGGATCCAGAACGCCGTCGGTGTACTCATTGACAAACACCGTCTCACAACCGGATCCGTTGGCCTGCGAACGATCCGGCGCGGTCCGCTGGCTCTCTCGTTTTTCAGTTGTCATCTGTCTGTGCCTCGAAATGCGACTGTCGGCCGTCACTCGCCTCCGAACCGACCGGCCCAATCTTTTTCGGATTTCTCAATTCCTTCAACAGCCCAAACTCCGGCTCAATCCCCCGATCCCGGCACGTGAAGAAATTGAACATCATGATTCCGTCCACGCCGTCCTGCCATAGCCGCTTGGCAATCCGGCGATAGTCATTTGCTTTCCGTTCCACCTCGATCGAACCGTATATCGGGACGTGCTCGGGGAGCCGCTTTCTGTATTCGCCGATCGGCAACGGAAAGTTATTGTGCAGGTAATGGGACACAATCACGATATCGATCAGCCCTCGTTTCGCCCAATCGAACGGATCGAGGCCCAGGCCGAGACTTTGTTCCGGTCTGGCCATCACCCGCACCGAGAGCAGGATCGGCCGCCCGCGTTTCTTGGCCACTGCTCGGATCATTTCCCGGACATCGGCGATCCAAGCTGTCATCGTCTTGAGGTTCGCCGCCTCTTCGCCGGGCCGAAAGTACATTGGGAACCGCTGGAAGTCGAGGTCGAGTCCGTCGATGTCGAACCGCTGGCAACATTCCCGCAATTGTGCCAGACGCCGCGCACGCACCTCGGGCACCGCGAAGTTCAACCCGCCGGGCAACCATCGGGCGACAACCGGGCTGGTCCGTGGACCGAGGATGTCTCGGTGCAGTTGGCTGAGCGGATCGCCGGGTTGGCCGATTCGCCATTGCGGATGTTCCCGCCAGAACTTGGACAGCAACAGGTTGATCGGGAACTCGTCCGGTTTGTCGACCCAATGGACTTCATTGAGGCGAAATGTGATGAAGGTCTCCAACCCTTTCGCCCGGGCACGGTCAATGACCAGTCCCAGCGGGTCATGGCCGGCGGCCACAAGCGACTTCAGATTCATAACCCCCCGCTCCAATGACGGCCTTTCCTGAGCAACTTTCGCGACACGCACTTCCTGCTCGGCCTTTAACCCCGTGCCGATCATCTCCGTAATTTCGCTCGGATAATTGACCGCCATCCCGTAATTCGGGCACATATACAATGTCGTGACGCCTGCCTCAGCAATTTCGTCTACATAAGGGTAAAGGTCGGCCGGTCGCATCGGTGGCTTGACGTATTGGAACATGTTGTTCGCATCGCTGTTGTAAATCAGTCGATACCGGCGCCCAGGTTCTGCTGGACCGCCGCCGTCGGCAGGGAACCACGAGAAACCGAGCAGCAAGGCCGACACGAACAGACTCAGAATCCGCATGAAAAATCTCCCAAGAGTTCTGAAAACCGAGTGATTTCTGCTCTGTAGAAAAGCCCGCGTTAGGGCCCGGAATGCGCCGCTGGCGCGGTCGGGAGACCGTGCTAGGACAGGGAGGGGAAGTTCAACAGCTTGTTGTGGCCCGGTCTCCTGGTGTTGTGGCCTGATCTCCTGACCGGGCCGCAGGTGCAGTTCCGGCCGCCCTCGCCGCTCGGGCGATCGTCTGGAAAGCGGTTTGCGGCGTGCGGCCGTCGCGAGCGTCATCCCCCAAACGGTTATTCACATACCACGTGGCTCCGCGAACGACACCGGCGCCCGTCAGCAGAAAAGCCGTCACGCACTGAAATGCACGAAACGTGAGCCCCTGACTACGTCGGAATCCGCGCATGGTTTCGATTCCACAACTCCTGACAACGCTTCCTCGCTCAGACGCAAGTCATGATGCCTGCAGTCCGCTGCTTGGCAGAAAATGCCTTATCGTCTCAGCTCGACCAAGGATTGTTCGGCAATCAGGATAGGACTGTCGCGGACCGGCAGGTTCTTGAACACGGTGCCCGAGGCGTCCTTATGCCATCGGTCCCGGCCAAGCGCATACACGTGGCCCGACCAACTCGACCAACACCGGATCGTCAAACGCGATGGTTTCGAGCTTCAGTTCAACAGGCCTCCATGCCAGGTCGTCCGACGGAATGCCCGGCGGCGCCTGCCAAACGAAGACGAGCGGCTTGCCGGCTTTCCTGAAGACAACAACCTGAAGCGCCAGATCCGGCGCGGCGTGGAATTCTACCGGAGGCATCGGCCGCACCGTGCCGTCGAGGATCGACATCACGTGTTGGACCGCGTAGTAGGCGGGCTTGCGGTAGAGCACTTCCTTGCGGTCGTTGGCCCGCAGCAGGCCCATCGAGAGCAGCACGTTGGGATAGCGGATATCGACGATCGTGAAAACGCTGGACGGGATGCCGCGGGAGGCGTCGCCGAGCATGCGGCGCAGATACCATTTCGCCTGCTTGATCTCGGTCCACGGCCGGCCACGCAATGCGTGCACCTCATGCCGCACCGACGGGCAACCGCTCTCGCCTTGCCGGATCGCAATGCGGTCGCTGTACCGCGCGACGGTCCGCTCCAACTGATCGACGCCCGGGTAATGATCCTCGGGCCGGCCGGTATAAGCGTGGTAGGTGATCGCATCGATCAGGTGCAGCTTTTTGCGGCCTTTCATCGCCTCCAAGAAGTCCGGAATGAAGAGGGATCGCGGATGCGACGCCGCCACCGCGAAGAGCTTCGCCTCGGGATCGACCGCGCGGATCGTCTCGGCCGTGAGCAAGTACCTCAAATACTGAGACAACCTCGCCTGCCGAAGCGCCTTTTTCATGCGGGCCGAATAGCCCCAGGCAGGTTCGTTCCACACTTCCCATTCGCAGACGCGGCCTTTATAGCGTCGCACCATGGCCTCGACCCAGCGTTGCCAGGCGGCCAGCGCTTCGTCCGAAGTGGGGAGTTTCCCGCCCAGGCGCGACGTGCCGCCACCCGGGTAGATCTCGTTGCCGTAGCAGATGCAAACCCACGGCCGAACGCCTTGAGCATTCAAGTCGGCGATCACGTGGTCCAGCCAAGCCCAGTCATAGCGTCCCTTCACCTTCTCGCACTTGGCCCATCCGGCCTGAATGCGGGCGCGCTTGGCCCCGAGCGGCCCGATATGCGCTCGATAGTTGTCGTAAACGGTGTAATCGCGGTCGAGCGTCTCGCAGCCGACGGACCAAGGCGAGCTTTGAATCTCGCGTGCATGTCGCGTCCGCAGACGCCCGACCAGAGGCAACTGCGGACCGGCCGCGCGGATGATGCGCCAACTTTCCGGCCCGTGCGCACCTGCAAAGGTGAACGAGTCTGGCGACAGGCCAGTCAACAACGTCCAGACCAACAAAGACAGACAGGCACAGTCTCTCATGGTTTCTCCGCAACGTCCGGACCATTTTTCGACGGCGATATCGGGAGTATCATGGCCCGAGATTCGGGCGATGTCCACCAGACGCGCCCGATCTGCCGGTCGGCTGGCTGGCGGCTTTGCCGACGGACGACAGGTGACGGGTGGCCGGGGTTGAGCGCAGCGAACCCCCGGACCGCCTGGGGGCTCACTTCGTTCGACCCCACCTACCCAGCCACCCACCCGCCTGGGAATGAGCTGTCCCGTCGGCTCAGCCGACGGAAGGCGGAGCCTTGATCGCAGTGGGTTCGAGGCAGAGCCTCGTAACCAGAGGAACTGGTGTTTCCTCGCGCCGTCGATGTTGTCGTTCAGAGTATCGTGATGCGTCAGGATGAGCGGATGTCGGTGGCTGGTCTTTCCGAGGCCGATTGTGTAACTCCCAGGGGGACGGGCCTGCGGGCGCGCCCAGCGACAAGATGGGCTGAGGGGCTTCTGAAACATGTGGAAGACAATTGCGGCTTTGCTGGTGTGTGCCCAGAGCATGGGCGTTCTCGGTGCTGATGGCGACCGGGTTGTGCTGAAAACCCGTTGCTTGACGCTGGCTCTTGATCGAGCGCGTCACGGTGCGGTCGTCTCATTGGTCGACAACAGCACGGGGATCGAATTCGTCAACGCCAAGGCTGCCAAGGAGCTGTTCGTGATCGCTTGGAGCCGGCCTGGTGACGCCTCTGGGAAACTGCGGCGTTTGGTCAGCAGCGACGCCAAAGAGGTCAAGTGGCACCTGAACAATGGCCGGCTGACCGCGACGTTCGAACGCGTCGGTGGCCACGATGTGACCGTGACCTGCACAGCGTCAACGGCTTCCGGCCGGGGAGATGTCGACTGGACGTTGACTGTCGCCGGCGCGGCACCGATCGTTCTTGAGCGGATTGACTGTCTCTCGATGGGAGGGAATGAAGCCCTCGCCTTCAGGCGACACCTTAAGGTACACTGCGATGCATGGAGAATTATCGCACATCCTCG
>JAADHY010000048.1:12240-15878 GCA_013151585.1 Planctomycetota bacterium | reverse complement strand
GGGAAGTGGCCGTGCGGGAGACCGCCGATGGGTGGTCGGCGGAGATGGCTGTGCCGGTCGAGACCGTGCATCAGTCCGGCATGGACTTGCGGCGTCTTCAACTGAACGCCATGGCTCAAAGCCACACGCCGCGTGGTTTGGAAACCGTTTTCCTGACCGACCCGCGCTACGGCACCAAGTTTCGAAGCTGTCTCGGCTTCTTGCGGTTGGTGCCGAAGCCGGCCGCTCGGCCTCGACCGCGCCGGTTCACGGTTCGACTTCACTTTGCCGAAATCGAGGACGTCGTGCCGGGTCAAAGGATCTTCGACGTAGCCATCCAGGGCAAAACGGTCGCGAAGCAGCTCGATGTGATCCGCTAAGCCGGCAGTCGGTTCCGGCCATTGATCAAAGAGTACCGAGAGGCCGAAGCGACCGACCGGATCGTGATCGACCTGCAGCCGAGCGGCCGGCCCGGAGGCTCCCGTCCGCCGATCCTTTGCGGCCTTGAGCTCATCGAAGAAGGGTGATCTTTATGACTCAATGACTAGTTTGTGGCACCAGCCACTGCTGAGCCGCAAAGCGGGGTAGACCGATCGGCGGACACCTTGAAAGCTGCTCACGGGCAGAGTACAAACACACGGCCTGCCCGAGAGAGGGGTTCAAGAGGCCTTTGAAAGATCAGCGTTCGCGCCCAGAAATCGAACGGAGACAATGAGCAACAGCAGCAACGGTGTGATCGACGTCAACTGGTACGACTTTCCGCACTATTATGACCTGGCGTTTCGGTCCGAAACGAAGCGAGAGGCTGATTTCATCGAAGCCGTTTGTCGCAAGTATTGCTCGTTCCGCGTGCGGCGGATGCTGGAGCCGGCATGCGGGAGCGGGCGGCTGATCTGCGCCCTGGCGGCACGGGGCTATCGAATGACCGGATTGGATACTTGCGGTCCGGCGCTGGAGTACTTGCGCCGCCGTTTGAAGCGGCGCGGGCTGAAGGCGTCCCTGTTGCAAGCGGACATGTCGGATTTTCGTTTGGCAACGCCCGTTGACGCAGCCTTTTGCACGTTCAACAGCTTTCGCCACTTGCTGACCGAGCAGCAGGCTCAGCGTCACTTGGAATGCGTCGCTGGCTGCTTGCGACCAGGCGGCGTGTACATCCTTGGTTTCCACTTAATGCCGCACGATGCCAGCGAGAGCTGCGTTGAACGATGGACAGCGCGCCATGGTCGATTGCACCTGACAGTCACGTTACGCGTCGTTCAGACCGACTGGCGACGCCGCATCGAACGCGTGCGTGTGAACTTGCTGGCCCGAACGCCGACCGCCCAACGTCGGCTCCGCAGCGAGTTTCCGCTGCGACTGTATCGAGTCCAGCATTTCCGACGTTTGCTGGCCAAAGTGCCGCAACTGCGTCTACTGGAAGTGTACGACTTCTGGTACGAAATCAACGAACCGGTTGTGCTGAACGACGAGTTAGCGGACGCCGTTTTCATCTTGCAAAAAACGGACTGCCGCGCGTGAGCCGAGCGAGAATGGGCTGCATCGACATTTGCTCTACGTCAGGAAATAGGGCATCAAGCCGCAGCCCGGCTGGAAGGCCAAGGGGGACTGTTCGGCCGAGGCTTCGTCGTATCGGTCGAAGCCGTCTGGCGACACGTCGCTGCCGCACAGCGCGAAGGGGACAAACCCGTGGCTGTGCGTGCGGGTGCGCAAAAAGGTCGGGTGGTCTGGGCAGACCAGCATGCGATAGTTGCCGTGTTGCGTCAGCGCCTGGTGAACCGGGCCGACGATCGCCTGATCGATCCGCTCCAGCGCCTCCACTTTGGCGTGGGCATCGCCTTCGTGCGATGCCTCGTCGGTCGCTTCCACATGGACGACGATCATATCGACCCGGTTGAGCGCCTCGACGGCGGCCCGGCCCTTGGCCTCGTAGTCGGTGTCCAGGTAGCCGGTCGCTCCCGGGACGTCGATCACCTCCCAGCCCAAAAGTCGTCCGATGCCCCGCAGCAAGTCAACGGCCGTGATGACGGCGCCAGAGACTCCGAACCGGTTTTTGAACGGCTCCATGTTAGGCCGCCGTCCGAGGCCCCAGAGCCACACCTGGGTGGCCGGGAGCAGGCCTTGCTGGGAGCGGGCGCGATTCGCCGCGACCTCCGGGAACACTTGACGGCTGCGATCCATGATCATCCGCAATAGGTCCGCTCCGGGACCGTGCGGCAGGTGCTCCGCGATCGGCTGGTCGGTGATGTCGTGCGGCGGCACGGTGACCGTGGTGGAATCGAACGGAGCCTCACCGTCCCGGCTCCGATAGATCACCAAGTTGCGGTAACTCACGCCCGCATGGAACTCCCAGCACTCCTCTTGCGCGAACTCGCGACCGAGCGCAGCCATCAGTTCCCGCCCGACCTCGGTTGGAATCTGCTCGGCCGTGAAACTCCTCATCACGCCCTGTTCGATCGTGACCAGATTGCACCGGATGGCCCAATCGGCCGGTCCGAGCGGGATACCTTGGGCCGCGGCTTCCAAGGGGGCCCGACCGGTGTGATACCGGAGCGGATCGTAACCGAACAGGCTCATCGTTCCGACATCACTCCCCGGCGGCATGGACCGAGGCACATGGTCTGCGCGGCCGACAACACCCGTCCGCGCGACCCGATCCATGTTCGGAATCGACGCGGCTTGCAACGGAGTGCGTCCGCTCAACACATCCTGCGGCTCGTCGGCCGCTCCGTCGGGTATGATCAGTGCGTACTTCATTCCCGCCATCGTTGGTGAAACCTTGACGGCCTTGTCATGTTCCACGAGTCGCCGTGCTTTGGTCGCGCCGGCGCGCACGCTCGTCGGCCAAGCGGCAAACCGGCCGCAGCAGGCGGACGCCCGTCACGATGTCAAGTTCTGGGCCGCGAGCTCATTTGCCCATCTTGCGGAGGTTGTTCAACGCGCGGCGCACGGCCTCCAGGGCCGCCGGGCCTTTGCGGCTTTCCTCTTCGATGATGTACCACTGGGTGCCGCCCACGGTCTCACAAAGCTGGAAAACCTTGCTCCAGTTGACCTTGCCTTCGCCGAACACCGATCCGGCCGGCCCGCCGTGTTCCTTCAGGTGGATGCTGAGCGTGCGGCCGGGGAACTTCTTCAGCAGCGCGTAAGGGTCACCGCCACCGCTGAGGCAGTTGCCAACATCCAGTTGCAGAATCACGTCCGAGTTGGTGTGCTCGCCCAGCAGCTCCCACGGCGTGCTACCGTCGACGGACACAAAGTCACCCGCGTGGCAGTGATAGCCGATCTTCATCCCGTGCTCTTTGAGCTGCTGCGACAGATCGTTGAACCATTTGGCCGTGTCCACCAGGGCCCGCCGCGAATGCAGCCTTTTCCTCGGCAGCGACGCCACAATCAAATACGGTGTGCCGAGCAGTTTGTGGATGCGGATCGTCTCCTGTAGAGCCTTCCCCTGCAAATGCGGCAGCGTCGTGTGCATGCCGCAACTTTTCAGGCCGGTCTGATCCAGTAACTTGCGGAGCGATTCGGCGTCGTGCCCGTAGTAGCTATGAGCGAACTCGATGCCGTCGTAGCCCATCTCAGCCACCGCCCGCAGCACGCCGGGCAGGTCTTTCTGGCACGAATCGCGAACTGACCACAATTCCAACCCGACGGGAATTTTTTTT
>JAADHY010000048.1:0-12213 GCA_013151585.1 Planctomycetota bacterium | reverse complement strand
AATCGTGCCCGCCATCAGCGCGCCCGCCGCTCAGCCTGCCGTCTGAAGAAACTCACGTCGTGAAAGTACCATGGCTGTCTTCTCCTTTCCGCTTCAATGTCGCGAACGTCTGGACGAAGTCTGAGCTGCCGATTCTAGGGCCCATGGGCAAGGGCGGCCAGTCAAAGCTCGCTCGGCTCGCCGTCGTGATTGCCTGCAAGCACGCTCGTTTCTACGCCTAACCTGTCAGAACAGCAAGAAGGACTTTTTGTCACCGTTCGTCGATCACCCCGAGCTTTCAACATCCCATCTCTCCCCACGGTCACATCGGCTTGGCGTTGTTCCTCCCTGCCAAGGCCTTGCGACAGAGCTGCCGGTATTTGTTTTGCTCTTTCGATCCCTCGGGCAGAGCGGCTCCGGCACGCCAGGCTGCTTGAGCCTCTTTCAGCCGCCCCAAAGCCTGCAGCGCCCGACCGCGCCAGTACTGAGCCGCCGCTTCCTCAGGCTTGTTCGACCGGCCCACGCCGATGTTCTTCGGATAGGTCAACGCCGCTTCGAAGTCTTCCAGCGCGGCTTCCAAATCGCCCCGTTCGAGCCGCTGCTTACCGCGAGCGACATGGGCTTGATTGAACAGCCGCCAGGTGATGTCCTGACCTTCCCAATTCACGAAATACGGCGTCGACTCCAGCAACCGGATCGTATCGCCGTAGCGCTTTTCGTCGAAGTAGGCCTGGGCGAGCAGGATCAAGATGTCGGCTCGCCGGAGCCCCTCGTGCGGCATCGTTTCCATCACCCGGATGGCTTCCGGCCGCTTGCCGTCCGCGATCAGGATCTCCGCCAAATCGCGGTATAGGGTCTGGTCGTCCGGTCGAGCCGCGATGGCTTTCCGGTAGAATTCCGCCGCCCCGGCCAGGTCGGTCCGGACAGACGCTCGATACAGTCCCAGGTTGCGACACGCCATCGCCCGAGCCGCATCACATCGGCTGAACCGAATCCCTTGCTGCCAATGAGCGGCGGCTTCGTTCAGACGGCCGAAATGCCCCAGCAGATTCCCCAGGTGCAAATGGGCGTGGCCGTCGTTCGGGTTGAATTGCAGAGCGAACCGAAGCACCGCTTCGGCTTCGACCCGCGATGGAAAAACAAAGTCGCGACAGATGCCAGCGGCTTGGCGCAACAAGTCCTGAGATCGTTCCCGACGGCCACTGGCAGCAGACCAATACGCCAAGTAGTAAAGCACCAAAGGATTCCGCTCGTCCGTCGGTTGGCCTTCGACGCACACAGCGGCCAGCAAATCGGCTGCCTCGCGCACGAGGCCCAACTCGGCGAACATGAGGCCGGTTTCAATCATCTCGAAATCGATCTCGCCAACCGTCTCCCGCACGTGCTTGACGAACGCCGAACGTTGTTGCCGGCCAGCCAGAGCCTGCAGCGCCCGAGGCACCAGGTCGGTTGGGTCTTGCGCGATTCGATCGGCGGCACGTTCAAACGCTCGTTCCCGCTGGCCAGCAGCGTAAAGGGCCAGCATCAGATGGTTCTGCGCGACCGGGTCGTTGCCGTTTGCTCGTATGGCTTGGTCAAAAGCGCTGACCGCCTGCTCGTACCGCCCCATCCGCATGTACGCCCGCCCTGCCAAGTCGTAGCCCAGCGAAACTGTGCCGAAACACCGCACCGCTCGAAAGGCACAGTCCAAGGCCCGATCGAATTGGTCCTCTCTGAGACGGCAAACGCCCAAATAGAACCACGATCGGCCATCGTCCGCATCGCGGCGCAGAGCCTTTTTCAGCCGCTGGACCGCCTGTTTCACCCGTCCGGCATCCAGATCCAAGATGGCCAGCCCTCGCAGGGCGGAGACCAAACCGGGATCGCGCTTCAAAGCCAACTCGTAGAACCTTCGCGCCTGGTTGCGGTCCGTGGCCCGATGGGCCGCTCGGCCGCGCAGGTAGGCCTCTTCGGCGGTCAGTTCCTTTTCTGGCCGGTCTGCCAGCCATGGGCCGCTCGGCGGGTCGACTTTGGGGATCGGCAGCGGCGTCGTGAACGCGGCCAACGTGCGTCCGTTGGCGGCGGTCAGAACGATATCGGCCGACCGGTCGCCGACCCCAGTCACTTTCACGATCGTGGCCGCTTTCGGCGACAAGTCGACCGCTTGCTCGAAAACTACTTTCCGGCCGATTCGCACGGAGCAGCGAGCTTGGCGGAAGACGGCGGTCGCCATCATGCGCAGCGTAAGTGATCCGTTCTGCCGCGCCGTCTGGAACGCCACGTCTTGCGTCGCGTATTCGAAGCCGTCGCCGAGCCCATGGACCGGATACCACCACTCCTGCCAGCTCACCGCCTCGCGCGGTCCCAGCTCGCCGTAGTCCGACTGCGTGGGCAGGGGCCCGCTTTGCACTTCGATGTAAGGGCCGTCTTCGTCGGTGAGGTTCTGCTGCGCAACCTTGCCGAAATCCCACTCGCCCCACGTCCACGCCTTCTTGCCAGAAAGCTGCCGATGGTCGGCCACTTGCACCACACCGCGATCGGCGTCCACGTCGTAAGCGCCGAAGAAGTCGTGAGTGCACTGGACGGCAAAGATCGACTGGTAAGTTTCGTAGTTCTTCAGCCACGTCAGATCCTTGCCGTTGTGGATGGGCCACGAAAAGAACTTGCGGCCGAAATGGTCTGTGCCGAGCGACATAGGATAGATGAACCGCGTCCCCGGCCGATTCGGGAACGCCGTACAGTTCCAGAAATAATAGGGATGCGGTGTATCGGTGGGGTTGAAGAGCCGGATCCGCTCGTCAAGGTACGCCCGTCCCGGATGCAGGGTCACCCGCACCGTCCAGCGAGTGCGGAAGATCTGCTCGACGTTGTTGACCTCAATGAACGCCGAACCGTCTGGGTTGTGTCCCAGCGTGGCATCGACGGGCGAGACGGCAGTGACCGTGTGCCCGTGCGGGCCCGTGTTCCATTCCACGCCGCCGCTGATCCACGCGCCGCGCATGGCGATCATCCCCGGCTTGATGACACGATTCAGGTGGAACATGGGCTGGTTCTGCGTCTTATCGAGCACAGAATAGAGCCGGCCGCCCAGTTCCGGCAGACACACGACTTTCAGATACTCGTTCTCGAGCATCAGCGCCTTGTAGGTCTTCGGCACCTTTCTGCGCGACAAGTGATCCTGCATCGTGTAAGGGTAAATGATCGCGCCGCGGACGGTCGTCGAGAAACGCGGGCCCTTGTCCATCGCCCAGAACTTCGGATTCACGTCCTCTTGCCACGGGTACGTGGGCAGCGTGACCGTGGCTTGCCAGGCTCGAACTTCACCCGCCAGCATGCCGGTCGAAGACGCGGTGGACAGGAGAAACAACACAACGATCGGAAAGTGCTGCTTGGCCGCCTTCATGGGATCGCCTCCCGGTTTCTCGCAAGGTCAGTATCCAGCTTGATCAGCCGATGGCGCTTCAATGGCAAGGCCCTACAAACGGCGTTCCACAAAAGCTACCATGCTGGAAAGAGCATGACTAGCCAGGGACCTTTCTCGCAACGGAGCCCAACCTGACTTCGCAAGCGCCATGACCGAACCGTCACCGCTCCTTCATGTTGTACTGCACCAGCCTGAGATCCCTCAGAACACGGGTACGATCGGCCGGACGTGCGTGGCCGCCGGAGCGAAGTTGTGGTTGATTCGCCCCCTGGGCTTTCACATGGACGATCACCATCTGCGCCGGGCCGGACTGGATTACTGGAAGCATCTCGACTGGGAAATCGTGGATGACTGGCCGACGTTACGCGAGCGGCTGCCCGATCGGCCCGTGTGGTATCTGACGAAAAAGGCGACTCGTTACGTTTGGGAAGCGACGTTTCGGCCCGGGGATATCCTGCTTTTCGGCAGCGAGACGCGGGGGCTGCCTCCTAGCATCTTGTCCGAGAATCCCAGTCACAATTTGGGACTGCCGATGCGTCCTCAAGTCCGCAGTCTGAACCTGGCCAACGCCGTGACCGCCGTCGTCTACGAAGCCATCCGCCAGTTTGGCGGTCTGCCGGAGCTCTAGCGGACCGTCAGAAACCATCGTTTGGCGCTGGATTGCATCTTTCCGCTTTAGGCTCGAAGATACGCGTTGATGGACGTACGGCCGAGGTTTCTTGCGAGCGTCCTTTCAGCGCGAGGCAACGCGATGACGACCGACACAAACTGGCAAGAGGCGGCCCGAGATCGCATCCGGCAGGCCTACGACCCGGAGCTGCTCCGGCAAGCGGGGCATCGACTGGCCGATCTATTGGCCGAACATTTACAGGGCGTCTATCGGCAACGGCATGACGTGTTGAATTGGAGGGAGCCGTCGGAGAACGTCGAGGTCGCCGCCAGCATTCTGCGCGAGGCGGAAGCGGCGAACCCGGAAAATGCAAATGGTTCGGCGATGAACTCATCGCTGGCTGCTGCGGCCGGAGGAGCGGATCCCGGCCGATTGGCCCGGCGATTCAGCGAGCTGGTGCGGCTCGCGCTTTCCCGAGGGCTCAATCTGCACGATCCGCGGTACATCGGCCATCAGGTCCCGGCGTCGGTTCCCATCGCAGGGCTGTTCGATGCGGTGGGGGCTGTCACGAACCAAGTGATGGCCGTCTACGAAATGGGCCCGTGGGCCACCGCGGTGGAACGCGCACTGGTGAACCGGCTGGGCGAGCAGATCGGCTGGCGGGTCGGCGAGTTTTCCGGCCTGGTGACGCATGGCGGCTCGCTGGCCAATTTGACGGGGCTCCTGACCGCTCGCAACGTTTCGCTGGGCGATGCCTGGGAGCGAGGAGTGGGGCGGACCGGCCCGCCGCCGGCCATCGTGGTTCATTCCGACGCTCACTACAGCGTGATGCGAGCAGCCGGAGTGCTCGGGCTGGGGACCGAAAACGTTTTGCGCGTGCCGCTGGACAGCGGACGCCGCATGGATCCGAATCGCTTGGAGGAGCTGCTTCGATCACTGCGGCGGGAGAACCGGCCGATTGTGGCCGTCGTGGCTTGTGCCTGCGCCACGCCGATCGGAGCCTTCGATCCACTTGAGCAGATCGCCGAGGTGTGCCGCCGATACGAGGTCTGGCTCCACGTGGACGCCGCTCACGGCGGCTCGGCGTGCTTCAGCCGGCGCTACCGGCATCTGGTCGCCGGCTTGGACCGCGCGGACAGTGTCGTGTGGGATGCTCACAAAATGCTTTTCGTGCCAGCCCTGTGCGCGTTCGTCCTTTACCGCGACAAGCGACACCGTTTCGAAGCGTTCCGGCAGGATGCCCCCTACCTGTTTGACCCGTCGGCTCCAGGTATCGCGGACTACGACAGCGGTCTGAAAACGATCGAATGCACGAAGCGAGCGGCGGCTTTTGGACTGTGGGGCCTTTGGTCACTGTTCGGGCCGCAGCTCTTGGCCGACATGGTCGACGTGACTTTCGCGATGGGGCGACAGTTCTATGAGAAGCTGAAGGCGGCTCCGGATTTCCAGCCGCTGCATGAGCCGGAGTGCAACATTGTCGCGTTCCGGCATGTTCCAGAGGCATTGCGAGACACATCGCCGGAATCGATCGGCCAGTTCCAACTGAACCTGCGCCGCGATTTGATCCAGTCTGGTGAGTTCTACATCGTCCCGACCAAGCTGGACGGCGTCGGAGCCTTGCGGGTCACGATCATCAACCCGCTCACCACCCCGGATCACCTCGACGCTCTGCTCGACGCCCTCCGCGCCCACGGCCGCCGGCTGGTGAAGTGACCAAGATCTGCGACGTTGGCTGCCCCATCGCATTTTCTCCAACCGTGGTCAGCCCGCGCCTACTTTCTGATCAAAACATTGTAGCCTTCCTGCTCGAAGTGGTGATCGTTGGTGAGAATGTCGTGAATTCCAAGCGCGTCCATGGTGTTCATGGAGGAGCAGTCTGTCAGACTGTATCGCTTGTCTGAACGTGACGCGTAGCGGTCGAGCGCCTGCAAAAACGACTCCCGCGACTGGGGAATGACTTCGACATTTAGGTTTGCCAGCGCTCTACGAACGATTTCCACAGCGGCGGCGCGGATCGCCGGACCGCCGCGACTCATGGCCGTTAAGAATTCAGCTAGCACCTCGTCGGTTGTTACAATCCGAACCGTGCCGAGCCTGCTGGTGGCCCGACGAGCTGCATCACCCCAAGGGTCTCCCGGCCGCGTCACCGCAACCCAGTACAATGTATCCGCGAAGACCCGAGTCATTCCTTCTCTGTCCCGTAGATGTAGTGGTCGAGATGGTCACTCAAGTCCTGCGGGAGTCGTTCCCATTCTTGCGCTGGCACACGGTCGACCACTTCAGCGATCTCCTGCTCGATCGATCGCGCGGTGGCCTCGCCGCTGATGTCTTGGTCGGTCTCGACGACCACCACTTTGACCGCCGTGCCTTCAGGAAGGCGAACGGAGTCGTCCAGGACAATTGTCCCATCGATGACGCGACCACGATAGATCATCGCCCGAACTCCCGATCCGCAAGTCGCCAAAGCCCCATTTTTCCAGTTCCGGTAAATCCCGCAGCAGCCACTAATAGCATTATAACACTGCCGTCGGGCCGCGGGCCCACCCCAGAACTTTTTCGTATCGCCTCGTGCGGTGGACGAGTGACTGGAGGCGGAACAACGTGAGCTCTCGGACGCGTCCTTCCGGCGTTTCACCGGGCTCAACGCCGGCCGCCCCGCCAGCAAGTCTCAGCTCAAGAGCGACTCAACCATCCCGTCGGGCAGCCGGGCGGCGTGGATGTGCGGCCAGCCGCTGCGGTTCGAATTGAAAATCACCCACTTCAGGTTCGGCGTCAGGTACGGATGGGGATGCGTGCTCTGGCTGCGAGACGGCTTTGTCTTCGACTCGCATGCCACAGCCGTCCGGCCCGTGCGGGTGGAACCGATCACGATGCGGAAGGGAGGCTGCCAATCGTCGGCGCTGAAAAGCCGCCCGCAGCGGCTCACGCCCACATGGTTGAATCGGTGGCCGCGGGCGACGACCCGAACCTGGCCGCCGGCACGCACCCCCAGCAGATTCCCCTTTTCCGGGCGGTAATCGCCGCTGGCGGAAACCGTCAGCAGAATCTCGCCGGTCCGACCGATCCAGGCTTCGTGGCCGGTGCACGGAGTTGTATGCGGCTTGCCCACGGGCAGCTCCGTCCGCTTGCCGTCCGGGATCGAAAGCAAGTAAAGCGTGGCGCCTTCCGGACCGACCAGCCGCTCCAGTTTTCCGTCCGTCGTGTAGCGGCCGCCGCGGTTGTGCTGAACCATCAACGTCCCCTCGTCAGCCGGATCGAACTGCGGATGTGGATTCAGGATGTAGGGATCGGAGTCCGCGATCGCGTGTCGGCCGGCTTTCAGATCGACAAGCAAGATGTCGAACCTTTTCCAGCCAGGCTGGGTTTTTGTGCCAGCCGCATACCAGCGGTGCGAGCTGGTCACGGTCCCCAGGCTTCGGACGGGGAAGCCCGGCGGCAGCCGATAGACTTCGCGCGGCTGTCCGAGCCCAAGGTCCGCTCGCATGATCGCCACTTCGCCTCCACCCACCTTCTTCAAGTAATAGAAGGTCCCGTCCGGCGTAACGGCGCACCCAGAAATGCTGATGGTCGTGTCGAGCCGCTCCTGTTTCCACGTGCCCAGTTCGACCACAACGAACTCCATGCGATTGACGGTCTCTTTCGGAGCCCGTCGGCCGTAAACGAAATAGCGGGAATCGCGCGAGCAATACGGAACTTCGCAGTAGATGTTCGACTGGTCGAGCCGTTCGCTGGTGACTTGCCAAATCTCCGCGCCGTTGTCTTGCCGCTCGACGAGAACCGCCCCGCCGGCCTGAGCCCTTCGGACGGCATTGCCCCACCAGCCGCTCAGCCCGGCCGCTCCCGCGGCTAACTTTTTCAGAGCACTGCGGCGTGTAACCGACTTTGCGCTGATCATAAGGACGGGCTCCCAATTCGTAGAACAACTTTCAGTAATTTGTCTCACCAGACAGTTCGGGTTGCGTTTCATTGTGGGGCGGCCGTCTCGGCCGCCCGCAGGCGAGACGCTTGTCGTTTCAAGAGGCGACGGCTCCGTGCGGTGTCACCGCTCGGCCTACGGGGTACCGCCAAAAACCGAAAGGTGGAGCAGACTTTCGTTGTCCATCACGCCCGAGCCAACAAGTTCCGGTACCTCGTCGTCCGCCTCGACCGCCACGGTCAGCGTCCAGCCGTCTCCCACTTGTTCATTTGAAGTTCGCAACTTCAAGCCGCGGGCCACGCGATCGACGAGCGCCGCCGCGGTCTGTTCGACCGACGCGACATCCGCCCGGGCAGCCTGGCTACGTTCCTTTCGCCGACCTTCCTGGCCGCGCCGGCGCACCGAGCGGCGTCGCAAACTCTCCAAAAAGTATCCGTCCAACAGCGACGGCAAAGCCCGCTGAAACGTGTCCGGATCCGCGAACAGGTCCATCCCCAGGACCTGTCCGTCGTCCAAAACGATCATGCCGCGCGTCTCGTCGGGGAAGGCAATCGCTTCCCTGTCGCGGCGCAATTGCTCTTCATGACGTTGATAGGCGTCGGCAAGCGACCGCGTCTCCGAGGGCACATCTGTTTCTCGCAACATCGCGTCGACTTCGTCCCAGACTTCGCGTTGAGCCACCTCGGCTTCGCTCGACTCCGTGCGAACGACCTCGCGCAGGCTGGCTCGCCGCAAGCTCGGCGGCGCCGAATACCGACTCGTGAAACTCCCCGAACTGGCGTGCCACCGACCCGCCTCGACACAACAAACCGGCACGTGCCACTCGTGCCCGACATCGATCACCAGCGAAAAGACCAAGACACGATCTTGCATGGCTCCCAGCAACAACCAGCCCTGCGGAGCCAGAATCGGACGATCGCCCACGTTCCGCACTTTCACGGTGTTGACCGTCGGCCCCGCATCGACTTCCTCGACGACCGCGTGTTTCGCTTGCACCGCCTCGTCGATCAGCTCGAAGGCCCGCTTCTGTCCGTTGGAGGAAATAACGGGAACGAAAGTCACAGCATCGGCCTGGATCGGCTTTCCGAAACGGAGCGATTGCAGGAACGACCGGACGGTCGCCAGCCGCTCATCCCGCTGCTGGCCGTCGATTGACGCCAGACGATCGGCCAGCAGGCTCGACAGCAGCCGCGTCGCCGGGTGGGCGGAATCTCCGAGCGCCTCGGTGGCCTGGCGGGCCGCCCGGACCGCCACTTCCGGCTGCTCCATCGTCGCGAGCCCTCGCCACGTCTTCACGACCAGTTCGTGCACCACGTCGGCCGGCGAACGCGCGGTTTCCGCGGTTTCAAACAGAGTGCGGCCGTGAGGCCCGAAGCGAACTTCCAACCGGACGGGCAATCGCGAATGCCCCCGCCGCTTGGCTACGCGCGAAGAGGCCAGCGCAATGGCGCTGCAATCGATGGCGTCTGCATCGATTAAAGGACTCAAGATCTCGGCAAGCGACCGCGGCAGATGGCCGAGCTGCCTCCGCGCCGCGTTGTTCACCCGCAGCGCGTTCGGATCGTGGGGATTGTCCGGCTCCCGGACGACTTCCAACCGGTCCCCCTCTTTCGCCGCCGCCCGATAATGGGCCATTCCGACGACGAAGGTATCCAGCGAGCCCAGAACTTCGCTTTCACGATTCGTGTCGCTTTTCTTCCCCTTCATCCGACCCTCCCGGTGAAACGCTAACCGGCTTCCACGTCCCAGGCAAGGTATTGCCTCGGTTTGCGGTCGCTCATGGCCTGAGCACAATGGCGGCCCCTCCGGGAATCACGCGGCGGATGCGCGCGAACTCCAAACCGGGCAGGTCCATTGCCTGGTGGAACGTAGCCTCGATGGGTTGATCCGTTGGGTTGTTGACGGCGATGTGCCATTTCAGTTTGCCGGGGGCGACGGGGCGTGGGACAGCTTCGATGAACAGTTCCGGCCGGTCGCAGACGATCGGGTGGCCGGCGACAACGCGCGTTAGTTCGGCCTGGTCCGGGAAGAGCGACAAGTACGCGTTGCCGTCGTGGTCGAAGCCGAGCGGCGTGTAGACGTCCCGGCAGTCGGTGTAGTAGCCCATACTGTGGCCTTTGATTTGAAACAGGCCGGCGGACCAGCGCGGGTTCAGGCCGCTGATCTGCACAGCCAGCGGCATGTCGCGGCGGCGCTTCGGCTGTGGCATGAGCAGCTCGACGACCCCGTCTTCCGCCTCGATCCGCAGCCATCCGATGCCCGGCTGAGGCATGCCGCGGCGAATCTCCAGCCCCTCGGCTTGCGACAGGCATTCCAGAATCCGGCGGAATCGCTCCGGACCGCGCTGCGATGCGTCGACCGGATCCGACACGGAAAGCAAGGCGAAATGATGCGTTTCGCCCGCTTTCACCCGTTTGCCGGCCAGGTCCGCCGCTTCAATCCGCACCAAGACGCTCTTGCGGCCAATCAATACGCCCACCTCGACCGGCTCGCCCACGTTGAGCATCAGCACGCTGTTGCTCACCTCGGTCGAGTAAAGGCCGAACCACTGGCCTAGTTCAACCCGTTGGCGAACGCGTCCCTTCGCCTCTTGGAAGTTGATAACCCGCGGCCTATCGCCGCCGTCTCCGAAAGCAAGAAACACCGGCCAAACCTGCGACCACTTGGACTGCACCAGTCGCAGCCGCTTGACCGTCTGGTCGCGTTTGAAGGTCACATGGCTTTCGAACCGGGCGATGATCGCCCCGGCGCGAACGGCCTGATCGGGCCAGCCGGTCGGTTGTGGCCGGATAGCCGGCCGATTGAATTCGATGTAGCGTCGCGTGCAGCGGATCAGGCGCGACGGGTCCATCGGCCCGTACGTGTGCCACGGGTTTACGGCGGGGATGGCCGGGTCGTACACGCGATCCAGTTCGGACCGCACAACCAGCGCGCACTCGTCGGCCGTCTCGAGGATCGGCGTGTTGTTGAACGGCCGGTCGCCTTCGACTCCCAGGTCGCTTTCGACCATCGGATGGTTGCCTTCGAAGACGACGACCGGCCGCACTCCCTTCGGCCCGCCGTCCCAGGTGCCGCCGGCGAGGATTTCCGGATAGACGTTCGTGCGGAACTGGCCCGGCCCGTGAGCCAGATAGCCGACGCCGCAATCGTTGACGTGATCACCGCAATAGACCGGCTTCGGCACACTGACCTTCCAGTGCCGGCGAGCGAAGGCCACTGCTCGCCGCCCTTGCACGTCCTCGGCGACCAGCGTCAGGATGCGATAGACGCTGCCGGGCAGCCACAACGTTTGCCGGTACCGCTTGGCCCCGCCCGGCAGGAACCGGCGGAACAGTCGCCGGCCGTTGTAGATGCGAATCTCCTTCAGCCCCACGTCGCTGGTCACCTCGAGCGGTGCGGGCAGGACGTCGCGGCCGAGCACGAACCGCTCGCCGCCGTAAACGTGCACTCGATGGCACCACGGCCACGCTCGCACGACCGGCCCGTTCGACGCCGAGACGTTCACGCCGTCGTATTGGTGCGACCAGCGGAGGGCGTCGCGCATGAGCCGCTCGATCGAGCCCGCTTGAGCCCACGTCAGGCCGTGCCCGGCGGCCGCTTCGCGCCGCAGCTCGCCGGGCGAGCGGACGAAGTTGACCGCCACGGGCGTCGGCGGGATCGTGCCTTGGGCCGTGGTGAGGAAATCGTCGATGCGGTCCTCGACCAGCCGGCCGTCTCGCCAGAGGAAAACGGCCGCCGCCGCATACAGCGTCAGGTCCTTCATCTGCATTGCGCGCGGGTTGTCGAACTGGAAATAGCCCACCTGATGACGCTGCAGGTCGTGGTCCAGAATCCAGGTGAGCACGACGGGGCGCAGCCGGTACTGGCCGTCGGCGTCCTGGTACTGCAGGTTGAGCCGCTTGCGGTCCGGCCCGGTCAGGCACTCCGGCCGCGGCCAGGGCAGATCGTAGCCGAAAAAGAACATGTGGTTGCCCACGTTCGTGTCGATCGCGTAGCCGGGCACGAGGAGCAGCTCCGAGTCGCTGTGCTGGCGGCATTGCTCGTCGAGCTGGCGGAGCTTCTCAGGTGTGAGCTGCCGGAAGTCTTCCAGGAACACGAGGAAGTGGAGCCCGGCCTGCTTGGCGGCCGCAGCGAACTCGGCCACAGTCCCGCGGCCGCCGGTCAGGGCCGTGCGAGCACCGATGAGCCCGCGATACAGCTTCCAGCCGCGACGCGGTTCGTACTGCTTCACCCGCTTGTCCGGCCAGTATTGCTCGGGGTATCGGGCTCGCACTTCCGGCCGCTCGTTCGGCGGTTCGAGCCGGC